>CAVWTZ010000106.1:0-32470 GCA_963757485.1 uncultured beta proteobacterium | reverse complement strand
GAAGAATTTGCAAATATAGTCCGTCATGGTGGGTTTAATACTCAGCAACAAAAGGACGTTGTTATTAAGAATGAAATAGAAAAACTGACGAAACTAGTTCGAAGAAAGAAGATGAACTTACGAATAATTTGACCGTTACAACATCTGCGGCAATTCACGCTGCGTCAATCTGGTTTACTCGCCGACGCTCAAATTGGGTAACAAGTGGTACAAAGTCATGGGCCCTATTTCAAAGACAGCACCACCACCACGATAATCACAAAAATTAAAACCCAGATCCAACCAGGTATTCCGGAACGTGGTTGTGCAGCTTCGTCAGGCTTACTGGTTGAACTCGTTTTGTGCTCAGGCCAGTGCCAGGAAGGCTGGCCGTAGTGGTAGTTTTGCCGTCCTTTAAATTAGTGGGGTATTCAGCTAATTACGGTAATTACGACAGGTAGTGTTTTCATTTCGAGTTCCGATATGATACATACCACGTGAATCCTGATATTTTCGGCACGGCAATACGAGCATGTTAAGAATTTTCTTAATCTGTTTTTTTTTGATGTGTAGTGCGAATGCGCTATCACAATCGTCCATCCAAGAAAGCGGAAATCAACAAAATAAGCAACCAGCCAAAAGCACCGCCAAAAAGGCCAATCAAAACGATGGCATTAGCAATACGCTTTACGTCCCCACACCTATACAGCCCATCTCCGATACGCAAGGACAATCCAGCGATCAACAAATAAACCAGGAGCATAAGTGGTACGACACTTTTATCAACCACCCTACTGAATGGCTACTCTCTCTGTTTAACAGTTGTCTCGTTCTCTATACGTATCGTTTGTGGAATGCCACTAACGGACTGCGTGAATCCGCCGAAGATACCGCTCAAAGACAATTGAGGGCTTATGTAAGCTGCATCAGTAAAGAGCTCATATTTCTGTCTCAAACTGTTTTGAGGGCAGAAGTCGAATTTAGAAACACCGGGCAAACTCCATCCCATAATTTCAGGTATGCAATAGATGGAGGAATTTTCTCTCCAGAAGAAATTCCTACTTTTACTGACCCTAGTTTCGTTCCCCATAGTCAACCAATTTACCCCAATATTTCGTGGACTATTGGACACGAATTTAGAGAATTCGATGCTGATGACATCAAGGACATTATTCATGACAGAAAATTGGTTTACATTTGGGGAAAGGCTGAATATATAGATATTTTTACTAAAGAATTGAAAACAATTAAATTCAGATTTAGAAACGTGGTAAAGCACGGTATTTTTGATAAATTCAACGGGAACTTGATACAAATCAAATCTTGGTCTTTTTATCCAGCAGAAGATGGTAATGAAGCAACATAAAATGAAAGCAAAAAACTGCCATCTTGCAATACCGGCCTGTCGCTTCGCACTACATTTAGTGCTTACCGTAAATAGCTGAATACCCCACTTAAATTAACGGTCAATCCCTTACCGCCAATAGATGTGCTGATTCCGCTCTTGCTCAGATTGAACCGCCGGAAGCTGGTGGCCATGAAAAAGAAGGGGAGGGAAGGAGGAGGGAGGGGAGGGAGGGAGGAGGGAGGGGAGGGAAGGGCAAGGAGGGAGGGAGGGAGGGAGGGAGGGAGGGAGGGAGGGAGGAAGGAAGGAAGGAAGGAGGGAGAGAGAGAGAGAGAGAGAGAGAGAGAGAGAGAGAGAGAGAAACAACCGCACATTTCAAATGTTGGCATTGCACCAGCATCAGCAATCAACTGATTATCAAGCTGGTGGTGTATGGTTACTAGGCGAAAAAAAGCCCCCGAAGCATGGGCCCGTGTATTACATTTTAAACCCTTCCCAGCCCCACCCCTTACTTGGCACATTACTTGGCACATCACTGGGCACATCTGCTTGTTCGCTTTGATTACGGTTCATGGCAAATCCTTTCTTCAGTTGGCTTCATAACTGCAGCCTACCGCCAAGTATACCAAACTGACCGACGATGTATATTTCATAGATCTCGTGCGTGAGCAGTCGGCCAGCTGCGTGAGCTCTCGAAATACTTCTAACGCGGATCTTCGGCAATGGAATCTGGCCGAAAAGCCAAACGCGTTAGATGCGCTAGTAGTTTTGAACAAGTCATTAATAATATTTCATTGGTGGCATAGCACCAAAAAACACTCCTCATCTTCTATCCAATTTCTTGTAATAATTTATTTTCATTTTTATTGAATACTACTAGCGCAGCTAACGCGATTGGCTTTAGTGCCATTATTTGTTATTGATAACGTGCGCTATTACCCTGCCGACTTCTAACGCAGTGCCAGCGCAAGTAACGCACTTTAATCATAGTTTCATGCATCAATTCCATTCCATATTCGCTACTGGCAGGACTTGGCTTAACTAGCCAAAGGTTACTGCTATGCCCACGTTTAAAGTTAATGCCGAAGTCAGTGAGCCGTTTACCAAAATTGATTTTGGCTTTTGCTCTATGGCCTGCCACTTTGCACCACGTGACATAACCAGCATAAATTGTTTTCGGTGACATCCCCTTACCATCGGGATCTGCAAGCAAACACTCATCAAAAAACATTCGCTCTGGATCAGATTCCTGTCTGTATTGCTCAAGGCATCAATCGACGATTTAGGTATGACAAAATATCCACGCTTACGTAGATTCTTCAATCCCTGAACAGCCCAAGCTAAAATCCCCGGCAATTCTGCCACCAGTTTATCTTTCAGATTTGGATCACGTTCACCATCCAGGAATTGGCGATTAAACTGTAATATCATGGGACGCCGAAAGAATCCATCAGACAGATCTAGTAGGCGAGGCAAGTGATTCGTCGAGCCAACCAATTTGACGGTAGGCCAAAACGAAAATGAATCCCTAAACTTGCGCTCTGCTTCAATCACATCGCCTGACACGATTTCCTTTAAATAACTGTCGGCAATCGTAGCTTGTGCACCCATCTCAGCCGAAATATTGACCAATTTGTTTTCCAGTTCTGCCACGTACCGCCCTTGTCACCCAGCCTTTCAATATGTGCATTACTGATATTTTTCGGGCCGACCAGGTGGGTCAAAATGTCCAGAAGGACCGATTTACCATTCCCACCAGAACCAACCAACAATAGGAACTTGTGCTGGCTGTTATCGGCCGTCAAACAATAGCCAAACCATTCTTGTAGGAGTTGCATTTTTTCGGCACTGTCCGGATCGTCAACAAAGATTTCTTCCAAGAACTGATCCCATCGACAGCAATCTTTATCCGGATCCCAATTGCAATTGATCTGATACTTCAAGTTGTGCCCGGGGCTGTGTGGAATAAGTTCCCCAGTACGCAAGTCCAGTGTGCCATTCAGCAGGCAAATCAAATTCAAGTCTGGCGCCACTGCCGCCTCTGCATTTGCCTGGAATGTCTGAACCAGAAAGAGCAATTCATTAATCCCAGTTCTGCTGACGCCTTCACCGAGGTAATGTGCAATGACTTGGGTTACGTCCACCTGTTCGTCCAGCATCGGCCAATGGCCATCTCGATATGAGTAGGGCTCATGATTAACGTAGCGCAAAAGGCCATTGAACATGGCGACAATGTTATTTATATGATCCTTCTTGCTCAGTTTGCCCTTTGTGGCGGGTTGTTGCTGAACCACCCAACTGCCAAGACCTGCCGGAGCCTTCGTGACCTTGCCCGTGGGAGTCTTGCATCCCCCGGCCGGACAACCTTTGAATCCCAGATCCCGAATTCTCTGGCAAGTAGTCGGTCCGTAGCTGCCATCCCTGAACCTTTTAATGCTTTTGTCGGTTACCGCCTCGGAATAACCGTCATGGTGGCAACTGGCCCGGTGTATCCAGTCGTCGGCATTCTCGAAACAGGTGGCATTCGAGATCATTGCCTTCCATAGCGGCTCGCTGACGGCATTCTGGTTGTCCGGCCGTGACACCTGCGCCATGAAGGCACAACGGCTGCAGACTTCGTGCAATCCCGCCTCGGGGCCGAGGTCCCTCGGGATGTCCTCAATCCCGTCAATTTTGACGCTCGTGGTGCCACTGTTTGAAACGGACTGGATTTGTGCCTTTACCGCTGGTGGCAGCTCGGGCAGGTCGGTAACATCCAAAGGCTTGCCTTCGCCCACCGCCACGAAGAAATCATCTCGTCCTTCAGGGTGGCTGGGCAGGTAATAAAGCCTGGCGGGATCCTTGGTGGCCGGGTCGTTGATTCCCCCCAAAAACAAGTTGAGCCTGGGCCAAATCTGCGGCCAATCCTGTTTCGGTACGGGCGTGGTAAAGGGAACAATCACCCGGTAGCTGGGTTTGTCCGGGGTATGACTCCAAGTGCTATGCAGAATGTACGCAAACCCGCCCAGGATCGATTTGACGGCCTCGGGTGTCACTCCCCCATCCACATCGAACACGGCCATGGTAATGGCCTCTACGCCGTCATTGCCTCGCCTGGCTCCTGACTTATACTTGACCGGCGAAAATAGTTTGGTGCCTTCCTTGGTCTTTCTGGCGGTGTGATGCTGCATACGCATTGAAAAGTCAGCCCAGGTGCGCTTTCCTGCCTCCGGAACGTTGTCCTTTTCGTTTTTGAACACCGTGTATTCGAACGTTTGGTCTGCCGGATTCGGCGATGTATTTTCTGCGGATAATGTGTTTGCTGCTGTTACCGGTGAAACGTTTTCCTCTTTGAATGAGTTAAAATATGATTGATGCATGATGATTATTCCATTGTGCTTTACCCTTTCTTAAGGGGCACGGTACACCTGGTAAGTGTCCGTAATATAAAACCGGCCAGATCCACATCTTGTCGGTTTTTTACAACTGGGGTACTGCGTTTTAGTCGTTGTTTTGCTCTCCTTCCTATCAAAGTGTCCCCGGTGAGTAATGCCCCGGTCATGGCCGATGAACAATTTTGTCATCGTCCTATTCTTATTTTAAGCGGCGGATTTGGCGATTTATGGAAAATCAGGAAGTATTTTTATTGGCAGGCTATTGATAATGCTGATCGCTTGCAAACACTGGTGATAAAGCCAATCCGCTTTATTTGCCAATTTAAATGCGCCAGATTTGTTGCAAAGCAAAGGCTTAAATGCAGCGTTAATTGGCGCTTAACATCGATCTGGCCTGACGCGGTAACTTAACGCTTAAGTTGGCCGTTAAACCGGCCTGACTTTCTCGACCGGCAACCCTGCCAAATCGGCAAGCTTTCTGGCCAGGTAGACATTGGTCACCCGCCCTTGCTTGATCCAGTTGTGTATGCAGCCGTTTGAAACGCCCAGCAGGTTGGAAGTGATTGTTGCGCCGCCGATAGTATCCACTGCTTGCCTGACGTAATTGTTGTTGGTGCTGTTCATGTGAAGGTTCTCCGTCGTTATTTTGTTCACGATTTGTCATCCCCATATCTTATTTTAGGTGGAAGATTTCGAGTTTCTATCTGAAATTGGAATTATTTTTTTCAGCAGAAGAGCAGCAGTATTTGTTGGGTTTGTGAGCGGGTGGGATTGCGACGTTTTGCATTGGAGTTTTCTGCTTGGCTGACAAGGACACCGGGCATTGCACCCAGTGTCCAAACCTTCCAATACTTCCTATTGCAGGCGCCGCCCCATCGCCCATTCAACTGCCTGTATCAAGGGACTCGTTTCGGTATTCCGATTCCCTCTTCTTGCATGGTCTCGGCAATTTTATAGGCACCTGGATTATCTTTGTCGGGCATCACAAACATCATAGTGATTGGATCACCATGGCCGATTACTAAATGTTCAAAAATTGAAACTTCTTCATCGTTTTCCGGGATATCCATATCACCGCTCTTCATCTTCATCATTAAATCCATTGCCGCTTTTTTGGGATCACGACAAGTAACGGATATTTGCAGTAGCCCAGAGACAAGATTAATGGTGCCCAGAGACCCACCGTCCAAGCCATGAGCAAAACGATTGATCTGACCCGCCAAGCTGCGGCACAACTTCATCTGCTCCACAAAATTCAGGTGATCAACTCCAAAGCCAATGGCAACGTGGCCAATTGGTGTTGCTAGCAGCTGGTCGCGCTGCATCGCTCACTTTTCCCCCATCGAAGTGAGCCGAGTTCCATGAGGGCCTTGCGGCGATCATCGGCAATCGCCCCCTTGCCTTTGGCGTCAGATACCATCGAAAGCATGGCCCATACGGGATGGTCTGCACCGCTCGCCAGATACTTACGGAGCGGATTGTCAGCACGATCTCCCGGTATTTTGATTTCGCCCCTGACTTGCATCTCCATAAATTCCTTTGCCGCTTGTTGCAAATCTGCACAATGAAAGGAGATTTCAACAATCCACAGGCGATATTCACTTTGAAATCGACCCCTTTACCCAATTTGCGCCTAAATATGTCGGCCTTTTCGACCAAGTATTGATAAACCTTCACCTGTTCCAGAGGCTCGAAGTTCACGAGGTCTACTCCGAAGGCGAAGAATGTGTCCGGCGTATTCATATTTTTTTGCATGATTTTTCCTTATCTGCGGCATCTGCCGCCTTACATGTTTACGATTATTGGTTGTTGCCAGCCGCCGAGAACCTCGCATCGAGGCTCCCGCCTGCGGTAAGGCAGCTTTTGCTTTAATTTTGCAAGGGCATTCACAACGAGTCCCAACATGCCGGGGGTGGAATCGATGACCAGCTCGCCGTTGCCAGACTTGAAGTGAAACAGTCCATCTTCATGCGAGCACGTCACCGCATACGAAAACGTAACGGTCTTGCCGCACAAGTAATCGTCTTCAGATCCCACCCGTTAGATCAAATGGCACGATGCCAAACAATGGTTATTTGACTTTGAGCGGCATCCCCAAGGGAGCAACACCAACCGCAAGCATTGATCGCAATAGCCAGCATGTGGCATTGAATAACCGAGTGGAAAACCACCCGGTTACCCAAAACTGTCACCCGACAATAACTAGTGTTTAACCATCTCAGATAGTGGCATTAGTTATCTATCAGCCATTGCCTTTTTAAAAACATCCGAGTTGAATTGCAGTTGTGTTAATACCAAATCGCCATCGACATTATCAATTTTGCAAATCTTCGGCTGCTCTTGAGCAATTTTTGGTGAAAGATCATCTTCACCATCTGCTGGTGGGATTTCTTCATCGTCATCATCCCCCAGCCCTATCATTTCCATCAACTCAGGAAATTCGCTTGGGGAGTTTTCGAATAAGTACGATATGTAGAAATCATCTTGTGCTTGGGTTGGAAAAGCGACGAATCCAACAGCAGACTTCATTAACCGTATATAGGGATTACGGCCCGTATCTATGGTATCCATTTGCCCAGAACCATATTCACCGCCAATCATTTGGCATTGCCACAAGAAAGCTATCCTCTGTTTCTTCCAAAACCACGCCTACAAGCGAAGCTTCATAGCCAGGCAAGCGAAACTGTCTTCTGCCATAAAAATGACTGTGCAGAAGATCGTCAGACGTAGTGATGTCTTCATCGTTGAAAATGTTTTTCATTGTGAACCTTTCTGCGGCATCTGCCGCTTTATATGTTTAGATTATTGGTTTGCTTGCCTGCCGCCGAGAACCTCACATCGAGGCTCCCGGCCACGGCAAAACAGTCTTGTTACTTTTAGCATTGCAAGCCGCCCAAGCCGTCAGTATTGGAATCAATCCCCAACCCGATTGCGTTGCTTGAATGCGTCAAGGTCATCGATCTCGTACATCGCACGAGTGCCAACTCTGATGTAAGGCAAGTCATAACGCTTTGTACAAGCCCATACTGCTAAGGTCTGTTCCTTGATGCCCAGGTATTGAGCCGCTTGCTTTCGATTGATTAAGTTATTTGTGTTTTGCATTTACATTTATTTCTCCTGTTTTACTGGTATGCACCAGCACAGTAATCGTTATACGGATTTGGGATAGACGAGTTGCGGTGAGGAATTCTGAAAAAATTCCCGCAAGAATTTGTCAGGAAGTCGGTTAATTTAATTATGCAGATTCTGCTCAGTTACCACTGGCGTGCACCAGCATAGGAACCTTTATACAGTTTTGAGGGAATAAAATTGCGGTAGGAATATTTAGTAAAATTCCCGCAATATGGCCATGAAATTTGTTTTCAGGCAGAGGGGGGAGTTGCTTCCGTTGATTCCGAATCTGATGCTGCAAATAGAAGGTCGAAGTAGTAGTCGGGGGTAAAAACCCCTTCAGCCTTTTTTCTGAGTGCCCGGACAGCATCTCTATTAGCAAAATCCAAGTCAAGCCAATTAGCCATGACGGAATCCTTGGGCAATTCCCGACCATGGCGCTTATGCCACAGCTTCAGATCTTGGTAAGGCAAAATCGGGTGATTTATTGCCCAGGTTTGGGTCACGGGTGCAGTAATAGCTGGCGCTCGTTTACGCTCTAGAAACATAAGCCATGCGTCAAATTGCTCTTTTAGCAGCGTTCTGGGTGCCTTTAGATTCACAAACAATATGGACTGCCCTGCATACAGATCCGGATGAATGTCACGCAGCATTTCATCACAGAAATTTCGTCCCCGCAGCCTGCATCGACCAAAATATTAGCTACCGTTCTTGCAACGCCAATCGACAACGGAAATACAGTTTTGTCCGATGGAAACGACCCTCTAAACCCAAGATCATCAAACGGGTTTGCCGCTACTCCGTAAAGAGAGTTGATCGAACTCATCAGGTTTTCCAGGGTCGAGTTAAGTGCCAAGCAAAACCTGTTCCCAATCTGGGTTGCCCATTCCCGAAAATCCGAAGCGCACCGCAGGTGAGTATCTTGTCGATTCGAAAGTCCAGAAGGCGGTAATGGGATTTCACGCATGATGTCGTCGGATCTGACACGGAAAAATCGTGGAGCATGAAGCATAACAAAATAATTGATGCTGATTGATTGGGGTGAATATAGAACGTAACCCCGGCGTAACCCCGGCCAGAAAAAGAAAAAGGCCTGCATCGCTGCAAGCCTTATAAATACTGGTGGCCCGGGGCGGAATCGAACCACCGACACAAGGATTTTCAATCCTCTGCTCTACCGACTGAGCTACCAGGCCATTGCTGCTGCGTTGCTTCGTTTAACCAAGCCCGATAAATTGAACAAGTCCAGCCAACCCCTTAGACATAACCAGCGACTTGCCCGCTTGCGGGCTTAGTCGAATGGCTGGTCTCCATCAGGCTCAGCCAACTTGGGAAGCCGCGCATTATACCGATACCGCGCCAAATAACAAACCCCGCCGTAGCGGGGTTTGTTGATATTGCTCTGAACCGTCGCGAGCGTTTCGAGTGCAAGGCGCACGGAGCACAACGACCGAGACATACCTTTTGGGGTAGGCGAGGAAGTGAGCACCGCGCAACACAGCAATCGAATCGCGCAGCAGGTTCGGTTACATCATGCCTTCCATGCCGCCCATTCCACCGCCGCCCATACCGCCAGGCGCCGGCTTGTCTTCCGGCAACTCGGCCACCATGCATGCTGTGGTCAGCATCAGGCCGGCGATCGAGGCCGCATTCTGCAATGCGACGCGTGTCACCTTGGTCGGGTCAACCACACCCATGTCGAGCATGTCGCCATATTCGCTGGTAGCGGCATTGTAACCGAAGCTGCCCTTGCCTTCGATCACTTTGTTGACCACCACCGAGGGCTCGTCGCCCGCGTTGGATACGATGCAGCGCAACGGCGATTCCATCGCGCGCAACACGATGGTGATGCCGGCATCCTGGTCGTGGTTGTCGCCCTTGAGTTTGCCAACCGCAAGCTTGGCGCGCAACAAAGCCACGCCGCCGCCTGGAACGATGCCTTCCTCAACGGCTGCACGGGTCGCGTGCAATGCGTCTTCAACACGTGCTTTCTTTTCCTTCATTTCCACTTCGGTTGCCGCGCCGACCTTGATCACCGCAACGCCGCCAGCCAGTTTGGCTTTGCGTTCCTGCAGTTTTTCCTTGTCGTAATCGCTGGTGGATTCCTCGGCCTGCTTGTTGATCTGGCTGATACGGCCCTTGATTGCATCTTCCTTGCCGGCGCCATCGATGATGATGGTGTTGTCCTTGCCCACTTCGACACGCTTCGCCTGGCCCAACTCGGCCAGTGTGGCCTTTTCCAGGGACAGGCCGACTTCCTCGGCGATCACCGTGCCGCCGGTCAAAATTGCGATGTCTTCCAGCATGGCCTTGCGGCGGTCGCCAAAGCCGGGAGCCTTGACCGCAACGGTTTTCAGGATGCCGCGGATGTTGTTTACGACCAGTGTGGCCAGCGCTTCACCGTCCACGTCTTCGGCGATGATCAGCAACGGACGCCCGGCTTTGGCGACCTGTTCCAATACCGGAAGCAGATCGCGGATGTTGGAAACCTTTTTATCATGCAGCAGGATGTAGGGGTTTTCCATCAATGCCAGTTGACGGTCCTGGTTATTGATGAAGTACGGGGACAGGTAGCCGCGGTCGAACTGCATGCCTTCCACGATATCCAGTTCGTCTTCCAGACCTTGGCCATCTTCGATCGTAATCACGCCTTCCTTGCCGACCTTTTCCATGGCCGCAGCGATCTTCTCGCCGATCACGGTGTCGGAGTTGGCGGAAATGCTGCCCACCTGCGCGATTTCCTTGCTGGTGGTGCAGGGCTTGGAGATCTTCTTCAGTTCGGCAACGGCTGCGACGACGGCCTGGTCGATGCCGCGCTTCAGGTCCATCGGGTTCATGCCGGCTGCGACGAACTTCATGCCTTCCTGGACGATGGATTGCGCCAGTACGGTTGCGGTGGTGGTGCCATCGCCCGCCACATCGGAAGTCTTGGAAGCGACTTCCTTGACCATTTGCGCGCCCATGTTCTCGAACTTGTCCTTCAGTTCGATTTCCTTGGCGACGGACACGCCGTCCTTGGTGATGGTGGGGGATCCGTACGAGCGGTCCAGAACGACATTACGGCCTTTGGGGCCGAGGGTCACTTTGACCGCATCGGCCAGAATGTTCACGCCGACCACCATTTTTGCACGAGCGGCGTCGTGGAATTTTACGTCTTTAGCTGCCATGTTTTTCTCCTGAATGCCTTAAAAATTGCCTGGGTGTACTTACGCTTCAATGATGCCGATGATGTCGTCTTCGCGCATCGTCATGTATTCCTGGCCGTCCATCTTGAAAGCCTGGCCAGCATATTTGCCGAACAGCACGCGGTCGCCCACCTTGACGCTCATGGCCTGCAGCTTGCCGTCATCGCCGATCTTGCCTTTGCCGACGGCGATGATTTCGCCTTGATCCGGCTTTTCAGTTGCGGCATCCGGAATCACGATCCCGGAGGCGGTCTTGCGTTCTTCTTCCATGCGTTTAACGATCACGCGATCGTTCAAAGGACGAATTTTCATACTGATGTCTCCTAAAACAAGGGGTTAAAAAATTGCGGAGGCGGAGTTTAGCACTCTCCGCCCTCGAGTGCCAATAGTAGGGGCGGCCCCGCCCGATTTCAAGGGCGGGGCAGATGTTTATTTTTGCGGGGGGAGGGAAATCTTGTTGTCGGTGCTGAACTGGTAATCCTTGAATATATGTTCGGCAGTCAGCAATTGATAGGTTCCATCGGGATTGCGGTGCGTCGTATCCTTGAGGCGGTAGGTGTAATGCCCGCAGGTCCAGCAATCGTAGTTGCGCATGTGGGTGCACAAACAGGTCTTGTCCTTGACGGAAATCTTCTTGGCATCGGGATGCAGCGCCACTTCGCGGTTGTAGGCATCGATGTAGTCGCAATGACCATTGGCATCAAGCAGGTAACCGAATGCCTCGCAGTTGGGGCGTATGCCGGCGCCGATCGCCGGGCTCTTCTTGATCATGCGCATCGGATAGCCGGTCGGGGAGATCATGTTGACCTCGATATCTTCCTCGTTGGCCTTGAAGTATTCCTGCTGGACTTTTTCGGGTATGCCGCATTCCTGCGCGACGGTAAAACGCGTTGCCACTTGCACGGCAGCGCAACCCTTTTCCAGGAAATCGACCGCATCGCTGCCGGTAAAGACTCCGCCCGCCGCGATCACCGGGATATCCAGTTGTTCTGCTTTCAAGTGAGCAACGATTTCCGCCACGATGGTGTGCAGGTCATATTTTGCCCAGTCCATCCCGAAGCCCAGATGCCCGCCGGCCAGCGGTCCTTCCACCACGATGTAATCGGGCAGGCGGGTCAGCCGGGCATTCTTGCGCATGAACAGTTGCAAGGCGCGCAGCGAGGAAACGATGATGCCCAGCTTGGCATCGCGGAAACGCGGGTTGTCTTCCATCAATGCGAACGATCCGAGATGCAGCCCCGCGCTCAGCGTGATGCCGTCGATACCGGCATCCAGCGCGCCGCACAGCCGCACGCGCAGGGTCTCGCGCGGCGCATTCATGGTCAGCTTTTCCATGCAGTTGACGAATATCATGCCGTCGCCGCGCTTGGCTTCTATGGTCTTGCCGACATGCAAACGGGTCGATTCGGCCACTTGCCCCAGGTCGAATTGCACGATTGCCTTGTTGGTCTCCTTGACGTTGAGCTTGTACTGCTTCTGTTTGTGGCTGACGAATTTCGTGTTGTCGAGACGATCCGTGACGGTCGGCAGCATCGCGTCGGAAATATGCCCGATGCCGCCGAGTCGGGCGGCTTCCCAAGCCAGTTCGCGGCTGGAAATATCCACGCCCATTCCGCCGATTATGATCGGCACCAGCTCGCGCTTGCCAAAGCGCAAGCGGAAATCATCAACTCGTTTCATTACTGCGATCCTCCGGCCGCCCCGCTGAATTCTCAAATGGGACGGAAATATAATTGTGTATCTGTGTCAAGTTGCCAAGGATGCCACAAACGCCGGATTACCGAAAGCAAGGCAAGCTTGGCAGCATGGATTTGCGCCGGCAAAACTACTTGCCCAGCAGGTCTTTCAGCGCTTCCGGCAAGCTTGGAAAAATAAAGCGGTAGCCCGCCGATTCGATTTTCTGTGGCAACACCTTCTGCCCTTCCAGCAGCAGGCAGGCGCGTTCACCCATGACGGCTTTCAGCAGCCATGCAGGCATCATGAATGGAGCGGGTCGATGCAGTACCTTCGCCAGGGTAGCGGTGAACTCCCGGTTGCTTGCCGGCTGCGGTGCGGTCATGTTGTACGGACCGCTGGCGTGTTCATTGCGCAATAAATCGAGCAGTATCGCGACATAATCATCGATATGTATCCAGCTCATCCACTGCTTTCCGTTGCCCAGGCGCGCGCCCAGCCCGAGCCTGAACGGGAGCAGCATCCGTCCCAGCAGTCCGCCCCGGCGGCTCAGCACCAGGCCGGTGCGCAGCAGGCAAACGCGGATGCCCGAGGCTTTCGCAGTCAGCGCGGCATCTTCCCATGCCTTGCATAACCGGGCGGGGAAATCCGCGCCGGCGGCGGCCGTCTCGTCCAGTGCCGCATCGCCGCGGTTGCCGTAATAGCCGACCGCCGAGCCGCTCAGCAACACGGCTGGCTTGGTCTGTGCCGCGGCGATGCGGCGCACCAGGTTTTCCGTCAGGGTTATACGGCTGTCCCACAGAGCCTGTTTGCGCCGCGCCGACCAGCGCGCATCGACGATCGGCTCCCCGGCCAGATTGATCACCGCATCGAAACTGCGGTCGGATTGCCATTCGGCTAGACTGGCGATCGCTTGAACAGCCGCGCCGCATTTTGCCGGAACGGCATCCGGGTTGCGGCTCAGCACCGTCAATGCATGCCCGTCCGCCAGCAGCGCCTTGCAAAGCTGCCGGCCGATCAAGCCCGTGCCGCCGGTGATGAGAATATGCAAAGTCATTTCCGCCTGGAATCGGTGAATGATGCAGGCTAGCCAAAGTTTGCAGCGCGCGCAAGCCATAAAAACCGCTATGATTCCGGGCATGACGAATCATCCGCAAAACAACACCAGTCTCCTGGCCCGCAGCCTATCGTCTGTGTGGCATCCCTGCTCGCAGATGAAACACTACGAACGATTTCCGCTGTTGCCGATTGCAGGCGGGAAAGGGATCTGGCTGCATGACTACGACAGGAAGCGCTATCTGGATGCGGTCAGTTCCTGGTGGGTGAACCTGTTCGGTCATTGCAACCCGAGCATCAACGCAGCGCTGCGCGACCAGCTGGAAACGCTGGAACACGTAATGCTGGCGGGATTCACCCACGAGCCGGTGGTGCAACTTTCGGAGCGCTTGCGCGAGCTGGCGCCCGCCGGTCTCGGCCATTGCTTCTATGCTTCCGACGGGGCGTCGGCCACCGAGATCGCGCTCAAGATGAGCGCGCATTATTGGCGCAACAGCGGGAAGCCGGACAAGACGCAATTCATCAGCCTGGAAAACAGCTATCACGGCGAAACCCTGGGCGCGTTGTCGGTGACCGACGTCGCGCTGTTTCGCAGCGCCTACGGAGAACTGGTCCGGCAACAGGCCACGGTGCCCAGCCCGGACTGGCGCAAAGCGGAAGCGGGCGAAAGCGCGGAAGCTTACGCGCTGCGCAGCGCGGAAGCGCTGGAGCAATATTTGCAGCAGCACCATGCGCAGCTGTCCGCATTCATCATCGAGCCGCTGGTGCAGGGCGCGGCGGGCATGGCGATGTACCACCCGGCCTATTTGCAGCGCGCGCGGCAGCTTTGCAGCAAGTACCGGGTGCATTTGATTGCGGACGAGATTGCCGTCGGCATGGGACGGACCGGCACGATGTTCGCCTGCGAACAGGCTCCGGCCGGCCAGGGGGCAGCGCAAAATGGAATGACGCCGGACTTCCTGTGCCTGTCCAAAGGGATCACCGGCGGCTACCTGCCGCTGTCGGTGGTCATGACGCGCGACGAAATCTACCGGGCATTTTACGGCGACGAGATGGCCAGCGGATTTCTGCATTCACACTCCTATACCGGCAATCCGCTGGCCTGCCGCGCGGCGCTCGCGACGCTGGATATCTTTGCGCGCGACGATGTGCTCGCCGCGAACCGCGCCAAAACTGCTTACCTGAACCGGATATCGGCGCCGTTGCGCGGGCATCGCGCGGTGCGCAACTGGCGCAATACCGGGATGATCTGGGCCTTCGAGGTTGAAACGCAGCATCGCGACTTTTCCCGGCGCTGCTTCGCGCTTGCGCTGGAAAATGAACTGCTGCTGCGCCCGGTCGGCAACACGATTTATTTCATGCCTCCGTATATAATCAACGAATCGGAGATGGAATTGCTGGTCAATCGTACCTTGCACATCGTCGAACAATTGAGCTGATCACCATGCGAATTTTTTTCTTCAAGCTGTTACTGCTCTGCCTGATCACGACACGGGCGCTTGCATCCGCCTTGCCGGAGCCGGTCAGCGCGGCACTCAAGCACGCGCATATTCCGCTGTCGAGCGTCAGTATCGTGGTACAGCAGACTGGCGCCCCCAACCCTCTTGTCAGCCTGAATGCCGACCGGGCGATCAACCCGGCATCGACAATGAAGCTGCTCACCACGATTGCCGCGCTGGAGACACTGGGTCCTGCGTACCGCTGGAAGACCGAGGCGTATCTCGACGGCAAGCTGGAAAACGGCGTGCTGCAGGGCGACCTGGTGTTCAAGGGATATGGCGATCCGAAACTGACGGTCGAGCAATTCTGGTTGTGGCTGCATGAACTGCGCCAGCGCGGGCTGCGCGAGATACGCGGCGACATTGTGCTGGACCACAGTTTTTTTGAAGCGGTCAGGCAGGATCCGGCGGCATTCGACCACGATCCCACCCGTGCCTACAACGTCGGTACCAACGCGCTGCTGCTGAACTTCAATGCGCTGCACCTGCACCTGATCCCGGACGGCCGCGCGACCAGGGCGCTGCTGGAACCCGATCTGGATGGATACACGGTAGTCAATCGAATCACCACTTCAAGGCGGCTGGGTTGCGGCGGCGCGAAGGAATACAACGCCCGGCTGGACGGGCACAACATCATTCTCGAAGGCAGGATGCCGGCCGGTTGTGGCGAGGCGGACGAATATTTCTCGCTGCTGCCGCAGGATCAATATTTCTTCGCGGTATTCAGTGCATTGTGGAAGGAACTCGGCGGAACCGTGCAGGGCAGGCTGCGCGACGGGCTTGCGCCAGCCAGGCAGGTTCCGTTCGCCCGCTATGTATCGCCGCCGCTGGCAGAAGTGATACGCGACATCAACAAGTTCAGCAATAACACGATGGCACGGCAACTATTCCTGACCTTGGGGATGGCAGGCCGCGCGGATGCAGACAGCCCGTTGTCCGCGGGCAGCAAAGACGAATATTCAATGCCCCAGGCGCTTGTGGCAGACTCGCTTCAGACCAGGCAGGAAGGCGGGGACACCGCGGAAGATGCAAACTCGTCGCTGCCGGATGCGTCCGGGCAGGATGGGAGCGAGATTTCCGGCAACTTGCAGCCGTCCGCGCCGCAGCAACCCGCCTCCGGCGCCGCTGCCGCAGGCATCGATGCTCCCGCAGCACCCGCAGGGGGTACGCCGGTGGGTACCCCGCCGCTTCGCGACGACCCTGCCGCAGCCAACGTCGCGCGCAGCATTGCGGTGGTCCGGCAATGGCTGGCGACGCAGCAGCTGCACTTCCCGGAACTGGTTCTGGATAACGGCGCCGGTTTGTCACGCAAGGAACGCATCAGCGCGCGGCATATCGCCGAATTGCTGCAACGCGCGATGAGCAGTCCGTTCCATGCTGAACTGGAGGCTTCGCTGCCTATCCTGGGCATCGATGGCACTGTGAAGAAACGCTTCAGGGATAGCGATATCGCGGGATATGCGCATCTCAAGACCGGCACGCTGGACAGCGTGAAATCGATCGCGGGCTATGTCAGGGCGCGCGACGGCAAACAATGGATCGTGGTGTTCATCGTCAACAACGGTAACGCCGCATTTGCAGAACCGGCACAAAATGCGCTGATTCAATGGCTGCAAAAGGATGCCGGATGAACCGGCTGCACTGCGACAGCACATCGCGATCTGCCCGGATTCAGGAAACGCAGTTTTAAGCATGCATCAAACAGGCAGTACCGCAATCAACTGACAGGGAAATTGAAGTCATGAATAAAATTGTTGTCGCTGCGTTGTTGTCGGCTTTTATCGCTACACCCGCATTTGCGGAGGAAGGCAGAAACAGCATCGGGATCAACTATGGGCTGGACCTGAACGGTGTATTCGGAGTCCAGGGCGAGTTCGATATTTCTTCAATGTTGACCAACAAAGCGCCTGTTTCGGTTCAGGTGTTCTGGAAGAATTATTCGCAGTCCTACGGTACTCCGCAGGGGACTTATCAATACAGCTACAACGGTCTCGGCGCGGCAGTGGTCTATGACTTTGGCCCGGTAATCAGGACCAACGGCAAGATCAGGCCTTACGCGGGTCTGGGCCTGATCACATTGAATTCATCGTTGAGCGGTCCGGCACAACCGTTCGGAATAGCTGCGGATTCCGGCGGGTTATATTTTACGGCCGGTGCCAGATATGAAGTCACCCCACAGGTCTCGGCCGATCTGAACCTGAACAACTACGGCGGATTGACGATAGGCGCGATCTTCAAACTCTAGGCTGGACGGATGCGGACTGTTTCAACATTGATACATTTCGGACATTGACTGACGCCATGTGAGGGGAGTAGTGTCATCCCATGCTTGCAAGTCGTGGCTGCAGTACCCGTTCAGACACATTAAGGAGACCGATCATGAAGAAACTTGCGATTGCCGCGTTGTTGTCTGTTTTCATTGCCACCCCCGCACTGGCCGACGACACCGGCACGTTTTATTTCGGGGCGGATTTCGGTGTGGCAAAGTGCTGCAACCTGACCAATTACAGCGGCTATCCGGGCTGGTCAAATCCGGCGGAATTCAGCCTCTCGGGCGGCTACCATTTCACCCCGGTATTGGCTGTCGAGATGAGGTATTCGTCGTTCGGCGACTCGAATGGCACAGTAAGCGGCGGAAGCGGCGGGGTTCCCGCCACGCTTTCCCTTTCGTCATTTCAGATTGCGTTGGTGGGCAGCCTGCCGGTCGGCGAACAGTTTGATCTGCTCGGCAGGATAGGGCTGGCCAGCAATGCCGAGGATTATTCAGACCCCGTCAACGGATATGGCAGCTACTCGCAAAGCGACTTCACGTATGGCCTGGGCGCGCAATTTCACGTAAGCCCGCAAGTCAGCCTGCGCGCGATGTACAACAACTATGGAAAATTCGACAACTATGACCCGCCCGTGAAAGTGAGCTCGTTTACGCTGGGCATGGTCTACGATTTCTACTAAGGCTCTACTTTCGCCGCATCGATCGAACCGGACTTGTCCGGTTGTTGAGTTGCAAAACGCGCCGCAAGGATGCAAATCAACAGGCATCGCGAACATACCGGGAGTTGCAGCATGATCAGAATCACGTTGGGTATGTTGGCGGTGGCCGGTCTGGTATCGACGGAGGCATTTGCAAATACGTCCGATATCAAGGCATCCAACAACCAGTTCATCATCGGGATCATCTCGACGAATGTCGATTACACCGAGACCGGCAGCGGGATACTGGGTTCGCCGACTGGAACGCTGGACACCGAGAAAGGCCGTATACCGGGTTATGGGCTGTCGATATCCGCGATGCGGGATTTGTGGCTGGGCAACGACTATATCGAGGCAGAGTTCGACCATACCAGCGGCAATACCGACTATTTGGGCGGGTCGCTCGGTCCGCCTCCGGCGCCCTACGGTTCGCTGGTCGGAATTTCCGGCGCAGTAATCAAGAATTTCAACGTCCGCTATGGCGCCGGCATCACGCTCAATGACCAGGGCATGCTGACACCCTATCTGGAACTTGGCCATCACGAATGGGACAGGGGCGTGAATCAGGGAGAGCTGTATACCCACAATTATTCCGGGATCGGTGCGCTGGGCCAGTACTCGCCTGTCAGCGGGCTGGTACTTTCGGCCAACGGCATGTTCGGCAGAACATTTGGTTCAAACATCGATATTACCGGTGCATTTTCGGGAGCACTCGGCAATTCGACCCTGTACCGGATTGGTGCCGGCGCAGATTATGCGTTTGCGAAAGATCTGCACGGAAACGTTGGCGTTGATTATACGAGTTTCAACTATGGCAGCAGCGCCGTGTACCGGGTTAGCGGCGGTTACGCATGGGAACCGGACAGCAAAACGAATTACACGACGGTCAGGATCGGCTTGGGATACGGGTTCTGATGCTGGTAACGTCGGGAAGTCCAGGCCGGTTTTGCTGCCTTTACATTCACAAGCCCAGCTCGTTCCACATCGCATCCACCTTTGCCTTCACCACCGCGTCCATCACGATGGGCGTGCCCCATTCGCGGCGTGTCTCGCCCGGCCATTTGTTGGTTGCATCCAGTCCCATCTTGCCGCCAAGTCCCGATACCGGGCTGGCAAAATCCAGATAGTCGATCGGCGTGTTGTCAACCAGCAAGGTGTCGCGCACCGGGTCGACGCGCGTGGTGACTGCCCAGATCACTTCCTTCCAGTCGCGTATGTCGATATCGTCGTCCACCACGATGATGAACTTGGTGTACATGAACTGGCGCAAAAAACTCCAGATGCCGAACATCACGCGCTTCGCATGTCCGGGATACTGCTTGCGGATGCTGACCACCGCCATGCGATAGGAGCAACCTTCCGGCGGCAGGTAGAAATCGACGATCTCGGGAAACTGCTTCTGCAGCAGCGGAACGAACACTTCGTTGAGCGCCACGCCCAGCATGGCCGGCTCGTCGGGCGGCTTGCCGGTGTAGGTGGAATGGTAGATCGGGTCGCGGCGCATCGTGATGCGCGCTATCGTGAACACCGGGAACTGGTCTTGCTCGTTGTAGTAGCCGGTGTGGTCGCCGTACGGGCCTTCCAGCGCCATTTCATCGGGATGGATCACGCCTTCCAGCACGATCTCGGCGCTGGCCGGTACCTGCAGGTCGCTGCCGATGCACTTTACCAGCTCGGTCTTGCTGCCGCGCAACAGTCCGGCGAACTGGTATTCGGAAAGTGAATCCGGCACCGGCGTGACCGCGCCGAGTATCGTCGCCGGATCGGCGCCGATCACCACCGCGACCGGGAACGGTTCGCCGGGACGGGCCCTGCGCCAGTCCTGGAAATCCAGCGCGCCGCCGCGCTGCGCCAGCCAGCGCATGATGACCTTGTTCGGCGCGATCACCTGCTGGCGGTAGATGCCGAGATTCTGGCGCGGTTTGGTCGGCCCGCGCGTGACCACCAGTCCCCAGGTGATCAGCGGCGCGACGTCGCCGGGCCAGCAGGTCTGGATCGGCAGCCTGCCCAGATCGACTTCGCTGCCTTCCCACACGATATCCTGGCAGGGCGCGCTGGACAATATCTTCGGCGACATGGTCAGCACCTGCTTCAGCACCGGCCATTTTTCCCAGGCGTCCTTCAAGCCTTTCGGCGGTTCGGGTTCCTTGAGGTAGGCCAGCAGCTTGCCGACCTCGCGCAGCGCTGCGGTGGATTCCTCGCCCATGCCCAGCGCAACGCGGCGCGGCGTGCCGAACAGGTTTGCCAGCACCGGAATGTTATGCCCGGCCGGATTTGCGAACAGGATCGCAGGGCCTTGCGCGCGCAACACGCGGTCGCAGATCTCGGTCATTTCCAGGTGCGGCGATACCGTTGAAGTGACGCGCTTCAGTTCACCGAGCTTTTCCAGTTGCGCGATGAAGTCGCGCAGGTCTTTGTATTTCATTCGAGCTAACCTCAATCAAAAAAAGTACAACTCTCCGCAGATCACGCCGATTCAACATCCAATCGAGTCGTGTGAATCTGTGCAATCTGCGGATCAAGGTTCAGTAAAACTTCTCTTCGCCCTCGGGGCGAGTCTTGAACCTTTTGTGCAGCCAGAAATACTGTTCCGGCATCTCCAGTATGCGCTGTTCGATGAATTCATTCATGCGCCGCGTATCGGCGATGTCGTTACCGCTCGGATAATTTTCCCAGGCCGGATAGAAGGTCAGCACATAGCCCGCTGCCCCGGGCAGCAGGCGCGTGATGCAGGGCAGAACTGTCGCGCCGGTCATCTGCGCGATGCGCGGCACCGAGGTCATGGTCGCGGCGGGCACACCGAAGAACGGGATGAACGCGCCGTCCTTTACCCCCTGGTCCTGGTCCGGCGGATACACAAACGGCATGCCCGCACGCATTCCCTTCAGGATGGGACGCAGTCCCTGCTGGCGCGAATACAGGTGCTGGTTGCGAAAGCGCGCACGTTTCTGCAGCAGCAATTCGGTCAGGTAGACATTCTTCTGGTTCGCATACATGCACACGGTGTCGGTATGCTGGGCGATCCACTGGCCGCCGGCATCCATGCCGACAAAATGGGGGGTGAGCAGGATGGCGGGCTTGCCCTGAATGGCCTCGAAATGTGCGACGCCTTCGACACGGATCAGGCTGTTGATGTATTCGGCGCTGGACCACCAAAGGATGCTGCGCTCGATCAGGCCGCGGGTGAACATCCTGAAGTGCTCGCGCAACAGTTTGGTTCGTGCCTCCTCGCTCAGATCCGGGAAGCACAGTTTCAGATTGATCGCACCCACCCTGCGGCGTTCGGCTGCGAACAGGTAAAGCAGTGAGCCCAGGCCGGTGCCGATCCAGACCAGAACGCGAAACGGCAGGAAATGCATCAGCCATAAAATGAATACGCCCAGCCTGGCTAACATGTCGGCACCCCGGATGCGGGCGGTTCCACGCCGGGCGGGATCTTGTAACGGTTGTAACTCCACAGATACTGCGCGGGGGAAATCGCAATCACCCGTTCCAGGGCCGCATTGATTTGCCGCGGCACGGATTTTGAAAAATCCAGGGACAGCGGTTCAATACTGAGCTTGTATCCCTTGCCATGCGACAGCCGTTCGGCATAGACCAGGATTACCGCCGCTCCGCTGGACTGGGCAAGCCGCCCGCTCAAGGTCATGGTATAGGCGGGGCGCGCAAAGAAATCCGCCCATTCGCCTTCTCCTTTGGCGGGTACCTGGTCGGGCAACAGCCCGATCGCCTCGCCTCGCTTCAGGGCTTTGAACAGCAGGCGCACGCCGCTGAGATCGGCAGTTGCAAGGCGTGCCATTCCGCGCTCGCGGCCGCTGCGCATCAGCGGTTCCAGCCATTCCTGCTTGGGCGAGCTGTAGAGGTTGGTCACCGCCAGGTGTTGCGCGACATACAGGCTGGTGATCTCGAAACAGCCCCAATGCGGGGTCAGGAAAACGATCCCCTTGCCGCGTGCATGCGCTGCCGCTATATGTTCCCATCCTTCACAGATTCGCACGGTTGCACAGACCTGTTCGTATGGCCTGAGCCATACCCAGGGAAGTTCGACCATGCCCTTGCCGGCTTCGTCTATGGTCTGCTTGAGCAACTTGGCATAGTCTGCTTCATCTGAAGCCAGATTTGACTGGCGCAGATTTTCCCGGGTGCGCGCTGCATATTGTTCCGAGGTGGCGTAGGTGACGCGCCCGAGCAGCGCGCCCAGCGCGTGCAGCCAGCGCAGCGGCAAGCTGGCCAGCAGTCTGAAAATCAATTTGAACAGGAAAGCGGTCATCAGCGGTCAGGCGAACTATTTGATACAATGCGCCCCTTTGATTTTTTATGGATTGATTTGAGAACCATGAGTGATTACTTGTTTACGTCCGAATCCGTATCCGAAGGTCATCCCGACAAAGTTGCGGATCAGATTTCCGACGCCATTCTGGACGCCATTCTAGCGCAAGACCCCTATGCGCGGGTGGCGGCGGAGACGCTGACCAATACCGGACTGGTGGTTCTGGCGGGCGAGATCACGACCACCGCGAACGTGGACTACATCACCGTGGCGCGCAACACCATCAAGCGCATCGGATACGACAACACCGAATACGGCATCGACTACAAGGGTTGCGCAGTGCTGGTCGCCTACGACAAGCAAAGCCCGGATATCGCGCAGGGCGTGGATCGCGCATCCGATGATTACCTGAATCAGGGTGC
The DNA here is from genome assembly GCA_963757485.1 of uncultured beta proteobacterium. GTDB lineage: Bacteria > Pseudomonadota > Gammaproteobacteria > Burkholderiales > Gallionellaceae > Gallionella. The sequence continues at coordinate 9,585 of CAVWTZ010000106.1, read as the reverse complement.
GGGCGACCAGGGCCTGATGTTCGGCTATGCCTGCGACGAGACGCCGACACTGATGCCGCTTGCGATCTATCTCGCGCACCGCGTGGTGGAACGCCAAGCGGAATTGCGCCATGACGGGCGTTTGCCCTGGCTGCGCCCGGATGCGAAATCCCAAGTCACGATCCGCTATCTGGACGGCAAACCGCATTCGATCAATACCGTGGTGCTCTCGACCCAGCATGCGCCGGAGATGAAGCTGGAACAGATACGCGAAATGGCGATCGAGGAGATCATCAAGCCGGTGCTGCCGAAGGAACTGATCAAGGGCAATATCAACTACCTGATCAACCCGACCGGACGTTTTGTGATCGGCGGCCCACAGGGAGATTGCGGCCTAACCGGACGCAAGATCATCGTTGATACCTACGGCGGCGCAGCCCCGCACGGCGGCGGCGCGTTTTCCGGCAAGGATCCGTCCAAGGTGGATCGTTCCGCAGCGTACGCCGGCCGTTATGTCGCGAAGAACATCGTTGCTGCCGGCCTGGCGACGAAATGCCTGGTGCAGATTTCCTATGCAATCGGCGTGGCCAAACCGACCAGCATCATGGTGGATACCTACGGGACCAGCAAGCTTTCCAATGAGAAACTGACCGAGCTGGTGCTGCGCCATTTCGACCTGCGTCCCAAGGGTATAGTGCAGATGCTCGATCTGTTGCGCCCGATCTATCAGAACACTGCAGCGTACGGGCACTTCGGCCGCGAGGAACCGGACTTCACTTGGGAAGCGATAGACAAGGCCGCGGCACTACGCGCAGACGCGTAATTTATATAGATATGCCGGATTGCGCTAACCGGCCGTAACAGATTTTACCCACCCTCCGAGGGGTGCTGCAGCGGGGCTGTTACCGGTCCCCCGTCAGGCTCGGAGACAGTGGTTCAACGATGCAACCGCACCCATTCATTAACCGCTTATGAATGGAGCCGCTTATGAACGCCGCAGATAAACAATTAACCGATTACAAGGTTGCCGACATGTCCCTGGCCGCATGGGGACGCAAGGAACTCGCGATCGCCGAAACCGAAATGCCCGGCCTGATGGCGATCCGCAGGGAATTCGCCAAGAGCCAGCCGCTGAAAGGCGCGCGCATCACCGGCAGTTTGCACATGACCATCCAGACCGGCGTGCTGATCGAGACGCTGAAGGCGCTGGGCGCCGAAGTGCGCTGGGCATCCTGCAACATCTACTCGACCCAGGATCACGCCGCCGCCGCGATCGCCGCCACCGGCACGCCGGTGTTTGCCGTCAAGGGCGAGACCCTGACCGATTACTGGGACTATACCCACCGCATTTTCGAATGGCCCAATGACAGCAACGGAGCGGTCTATTCCAACATGATCCTGGACGACGGCGGCGACGCGACATTGCTGCTGCATCTGGGCGCGCGCGCCGAGAAGGACCCATCCCTGCTGAACAATCCCGGTTCCGAAGAAGAAACCTGTCTGTTCGCGGCGATCAAGGCGAAACTGGCAACCGACAAGACTGGTATTCCACGCGTCTTGCCGCGATCAAGGGTGTCACCGAGGAGACCACCACCGGCGTGCATCGCCTGTACCAGATGCACGAACGCGGCGAACTGAAATTCCCCGCGATCAACGTGAATGATTCCGTGACCAAATCCAAGTTCGACAACCTGTATGGCTGCCGCGAGTCTCTGGTGGACGGCATCAAGCGCGCGACCGACGTGATGGTGGCCGGCAAGATCGCCGTTGTCGCCGGCTATGGAGACGTCGGCAAGGGATCTGCGCAGGCGCTGCGCGCACTGTCGGCACAGGTCTGGGTGACCGAGATCGACCCGATCTGCGCGCTGCAGGCCGCGATGGAAGGCTATCGCGTGGTGACCATGGATTACGCCTGCGAGCACGGCGACATTTTTGTCACCGCCACCGGCAACTACCATGTGATCACCCACGAGCACATGAAGAAGATGAAGAACCAGGCCATCGTGTGCAACATCGGCCACTTCGACAATGAAATCGACGTCGCGTCGCTGAAGCAATACCAGTGGGAAAACATCAAGCCGCAGGTCGATCACGTGATCTTCCCCGCCGTGAACGGAAAGCCCGAAAAGCGCATCCTGCTGCTGGCCGAGGGCCGGCTGGTGAATCTGGGCTGCGGCACGGGCCATCCGTCGTATGTGATGTCCTCTTCGTTCGCCAACCAGACCATCGCGCAGATTGAACTGTTCACGCGCAACAAAGACTATCCTATCGGCGTATACACCTTGCCCAAGCATCTGGACGAGAAGGTCGCCCGCTTGCAGCTGACCACGCTGAACGCGCAGCTGAGCACGCTGACCGACCAGCAGGCTGCCTACATCGGCGTGCCGAAGGAAGGCCCTTACAAGTCCAACCACTATCGTTATTGATTGGAACTGTCCCGGCCGCCGGTTTTGATACACCTGCCATTATGGGCGAATGTTGTCCAGCCGCTTAAGGGCCCGGGTTGCGCGCTAGCCGCACTTACGCAAGTTGCCCCTATGCGCATGGCAAGGGGCAAGTCCGCCAGAGGAAAACGCAAATGAATCCGCAATTAAAGTTATTGTTGATCTGGATACTCAATGCACTCGCGTTGATCGCGGTGGCGAACTTCGTGCCCGGGATCACCGTGGCCAGCTTTACCGACGCGCTGATTGCGGCTTTCTTCCTGGCGCTGGTCAACACCCTGATCCGCCCGCTGCTGCTGCTGCTCACGCTGCCGGTCACAGTGCTCACGCTGGGGTTGTTCATCTTCGTCATCAACGGCCTGCTGTTCTGGTTCGTCGGCTCGGAGTTGAAGGGGTTCATCGTGGACAGTTTCTGGCACGGCGTATTGGGCGCACTGCTGTACAGCATCTTTTCCTGGGCGCTGTCTTCGGCAGCCGCCCAGTTGATAAGTAAGCACGGGGCTCCCAATGAATAAACGACTTTTCAGTTTCGAATTCTTCCCGCCGCAAACCCCGGAAGGGGCAAAAAAGCTCGCGGCCGTGCGCGGGCAACTGGCGCCGCTCAACCCGGAATTCTTTTCCGTCACCTTTGGCGCGGGCGGATCCACGCAGGACCGCACGCTGGACACCATACGGCAGATCAAGGCCGAAGGCTATAACGCCGCGCCGCACCTGTCCTGCGTCGGCTCCACCCGCGATAACGTCCGCGCGATGCTGAATGCCTATAAGGGCATGGGCATCAGGCGCATCGTCGCGCTGCGCGGCGACCTGCCGTCCGGCATGCACAGTATCGGCGAGTTTCACTATGCCAACGAACTGGTGTCGTTCATCCGCGCGCAAACCGGGGATCATTTTCACATCGAGGTGGCAGCCTATCCGGAATTCCACCCGCAGGCCGGTTCGGCGCAACAGGACATGCTCAACTTCAAACGCAAGGTCGAGGCCGGCGCGGATTCCGCGATCACCCAGTATTTCTACAACGCCGATGCATACTTCCGCTTTGTCGATGCGTGCCGCAAACTGGGCATCACCGTTCCGATCGTGCCGGGCATCATGCCGATCGTGAAATTCGCGCAACTGGCGCGCTTCTCCGATGCATGCGGCGCCGAGATCCCGCGCTGGATGCGCAAGACGCTGGAAGGCTTGGGCGACGACAGCGAGGCGGTGCAGGAATTCGGTCTCGATGTGGTCACGCAACTGTGCGAGAAACTGCTTGCCGGCGGCGCGCCCGGCCTGCATTTCTACACGCTGAACCATGCCGGCCCGTCGCTGGAAATCTGGAAGCGGCTGGGACTCTGATGCGCGCGCCCGAACTATTGCTGCCGGCCGGCACCCTGGAAAAAATGCGCACCGCGTACGCCTTCGGCGCCGACGCGGTATATGCCGGACAGCCGCGCTACAGCCTGCGCGCGCGCAACAACGAGTTCCGGATGGAGGAGCTGCGCACCGGCATCGCGGAGGCCCATGCGCTAGGCAAGAAGCTGTTCGTCGCGAGCAACCTGATGCCGCACAACACCAAGGTGAAGACCTATATGGCGGACATGGAGCCGGTCATCGAGATGAAGCCGGACGCGCTGATCATGGCCGATCCCGGCCTGATCGCGATGGTGCGCGAGCGCTGGCCGGAAGTGGCTATCCATCTGTCGGTGCAGGCCAACACGGTGAACTTTGCGGCGGTCAAGTTCTGGCAATCGCTCGGCCTGACCCGCGTGATCCTGTCGCGCGAACTGTCGCTGGACGAGATCGAGGAGATCCGCCAGCAATGCCCTGACATCGAGCTCGAAGTGTTCGTGCACGGCGCGTTGTGCATCGCCTATTCGGGCCGCTGCCTGCTGTCCGGCTACTTCAACCACCGCGATGCGAACCAGGGCACCTGCACCAATTCGTGCCGCTGGGACTACAAGGTCGAGAACGCGGAAGAAAGCGGTACAGGCGATATCCAAAAGATCGACTTCGATTTCGATAAAGCGCTCAGCCAGAGCGCGCTGTCCGACTGCGGTTCGCAGCCGCGCCACCCGCTGGCCGACCGCGCGTACCTGATTTCGCGCCAGGATCATCCCGGTGAACTGATGCCGGTGCTGGAAGACGAGCACGGCACCTACATCATGAATTCGAAAGACCTGCGCGCGGTCGAGCATGTCGAGCGGCTGGCCAGGATCGGCATCGACTCGCTGAAGGTCGAGGGCCGAACCAAGTCGATTTATTATGTGGCTCGTACCGCGCAGGTATACCGGCAGGCGATAGCCGATGCGGTCGCGGGCCGTCCATTCAACTACTCATTGCTCGGCGCGCTGGATGCGCTGGCCAACCGCGGCTACACCGACGGCTTCTACGAACGCCACCACACCCACGAACAGCAGAACTACATGCGCGGCCATTCCGAGAGCACGCGCCAGCAATACGTCGGCGATATCGTGGCCTGCGCGGACGGCATCGCCGAGATCGACGTGAAAAATAAATTCCAGGTCGGCGACCGGCTCGAGATCATCCATCCATCCGGCAACCGCGTGATTGCACTGGACGAGATGCGCAGCCTCGCAGGCGATGCGCTCACTACCGCGCCCGGCAGCGGGCATCGCGTGAAGATACCGCTGCAGGGCGAATTCGCCAGAGGCATGGTGGCCCGCTTTATCTGACTTCCAGGGAAGCAACATGATCTATTCGAACCTTTCACAATCCGAGCGCTACGCCGCGCTGCATCCGCTGTTTCCGCGCGCGTTCGACTATATTCGCGACACCGATCTGTACGCACTTGCGCCGGGACGTTATCCCTTCATTGGCGAGGACCTGATCGCCATCGTGGAGCATGCGCAGGGCAAGCCTGGGAACATGCGCAACTAGAGGCGCATCGAAAATATATAGACATTCAACTGGTGCTGGAGGGTGACGAACAGATGGGCTGGAAACCGCTGGCGGATTGCCATAACCCGGTCAGCGATTACAGTGAGGAGAAGGACATCCGTTTTTTCCATGATGCTCCTGCGTCATGGATCGCGGTGCCCCCCGATCATTTCTGCATCTTCTTCCCGGAGGATGCGCACGCGCCGCTGGTCAGCAGCGGCTTTATACGCAAAGTGATATTTAAAATCGCCGTTGCCGCGGAAGGCGAAAAATAACGTTGCCGTCTAGAACGAGATTCTTACGCCCAGATTGACGCCCTCATCAAGGGTTTCGTTGGGCCGGTTATTGATACCAAATTCGATTCTCCGGTACCCTACATAGGCGACTGCCTGTGGTATCACCTCGTATTCCACCCGGACGTTGGTTTCAATATAGCGGTCGGCATCGCCGAAGGTGACAATATTGGGTGATACATACACTTCCCCGACGATCCCCAGGCGCTGCGTCGCGGGAGGCGAGTAACGCACCAGCCCGCCCAGTGCCATCGCCGAAGTATTGCTGACAATGGCGCCGCCGCCGGTTACCTTGGCGACCACTCCCTTGATGCCGACACCGACCGAAAACCCGGGCGCATTGTCGCCCAGTTGGTCCTGCACCACCAGGCCGAAATCACCGAGCATATTGTCGCGATTGACATAAAGGACACCCGCATGAAATTTGGTATTTCCGAGCGGGTCGCGACCCAGCGAGGATATGTATTGAAATTGGGCGCTGGTATCGCGCAGGTTGATATCGACGGTATCCGCCAAGGCCGCGGTGCTGGCGGCTGCCAGGGTGCTGAAGGCTAATAGACATGCTGGAACGATACGGCGCAATGACATAACTTCACTCCTTAAAAGATAATCCATGCAGGTTCAATTTGAATATTTCATATTGATTTGGAATCGGAAGACACAGCACGCTGCCCCTGATAATCTGAATCTGACATATCCAAGCATATCACAGGCATTTCGCATCACGAACTGACCGGTAATCCGCTCTCCGGACGGGATTCACGCGGACATGCGGCATGCGGTTGACCGGATTTGTGTCAGCAGGTTCCATCAAGCGCTTGTGTTGTAACGTTTACAGGCCGAGATCGAAAGCAGTGTCTCCTTCCACCACCAGTGTGCCAGGCCGGATATTCCTGAAATCGAACAGCTCACCATCCAGCAGATGCGACGGCGCGACGTTCTGCATCGCGGTAAAGATGGTCTGGCTGCGCCCCGGATATTCGCGTTCCCATGCGGCGAGCATCTCCTTGATGTTCTGGCGCTGCAGGTTTTCCTGGGAACCGCACAGGTTGCACGGGATGATCGGGAAATCCATGCCGCGTGCATAGCGGGCGATGTCCTTTTCCGGGCAATAGGCCAGCGGACGGATCACGATGTGGTCGCCCTTGTCGGTCACCAGCTTGGGCGGCATCGCCTTGAGCTTGCCGCCGAAGAACATGTTCAGGAACAGCGTCTCTATCATGTCGTCGCGGTGGTGTCCCAGCGCTATCTTGTTCGCGCCGAGCTCGCCCGCCACGCGGTAGATGATGCCGCGCCGCAGCCGCGAACACAGCGAGCAGGTGGTCTTGCCCTCGGGTATCTTCTCCTTGACGATGGAGTAAGTGTCCCGCGTTTCGATGTGGTATTCCACACCGAGCTGCTTCAGGTACTCCGGCAGCACATCGGCGGGGAAGCCGGGCTGCTTCTGGTCGAGATTCATCGCGACGATGCGGAAGTCGATCGGCGCGCGCTTGCGCAGCGTGAGCAGGATGTCGAGCAGCGTGTAGGAATCCTTGCCGCCGGACAGGCACACCATCACGCTGTCGCCTTGCTCTATCATGTTGAAATCGGCGATCGCCTGCCCGACCATGTGCTCCAGCCGTCCCTTGAGGCGGTTGAAGTTGGTCGAGTGATGCTCGAAGTGTATCGGTTGTGTGAGGTCGTTCATATTAATCAAGAAAAGCGTTGCGAGCGATGGCAGGACGCGGCGCGAAAGAGCGAGAACGCGGAGTTTACAAGAAAGTCTGTCACTACATGACCCCGCATTTCGAGCTCTTGAGCAACAAAGTCATGCCGAGCGCAGTAGCTTTTCATAGGTTGACGCTGCGGCCGCCATCCACCGCGATGATCTGCCCGGTGATGTAGGGCGCATCCTGAATCAGAAAAGCGACTGTTCTGGCAATGTCGTCCGGTTCGCCTTCGCGCTTGAGCAGGGTATGCGCGACGATCTTGCGGCGCTGGTCCTCGTCCATCCACGCCTCGGTTTCCGGCCACACGATCACACCGGGTGCAACGGCATTGACGCGCACATGCGGCGCCATCTCCTGCGCAAGCCCTTTGGTCAGCGCGACCAGACCGGCCTTGGCGACGCTGTACAACAGGTGGCCTTGCATCGGGCGCTCCGCATGGATGTCGGCGATGTTCACGATACAGCCATGGCGGCGGCGCAGTTCGGCCGTTGCCGCCTGTGCCAGGAACAGCGGGGCTTTCATATTGGTGCCGAGCAGATCGTGCCATTGCGATTCGTTGATATCTGCCAACAGCGTGGCGTAAAAACTCGAAGCGTTGTTGACCAGCGCGTCCAGCTGCCCGAATTGTTTAACGACCTTGTTCACCAGTTGCGGCAACGCGTTCAAGTCGAGCAGGTCCGCCTGGAACACCGCAGCGCTGTTCGGACGCAGATCATTCAACTGCCGTTGCAGCGCCAGCGCCTCCTGGTCGGAGCTGCGGAAATGAATCGCGATCCGGCCGCCGGCGGCGTGCAGGCGGCGGCAGATCGCCGCGCCGACGCGTTTTGCGCCGCCCGTCACCAAGATCACTTTGCCCTGCATTCCTTGTTCCATTAGACTCGTGCTCCAATAAACCCGTCTAGACCCTTAAATCCGACTGTTTCCGGAATTATACCTGACCATGCCCGCTACTCTACCTGCGCCCGCCGCGGAAGCCGCGCAACACAGCGCAACATTGGCCGAATCCATACGGCGCGACATCGCCGCCCATCGCGATGACAAAACCACGTGTGGATGGATTTCGTTTGCACGCTTCATGGAGCTGGCGCTGTATACACCGGGACTCGGCTATTACGCGGCCGGTGCGCACAAGTTCGGCGCAGCGGGCGACTTCATTACCGCGCCCGAACTGTCGCCGCTGTTCGGGCGCACGCTGGCGCGGCAGGTCGCCGAGATCATGGCATCCAGCGCGGCGAACCTGCTGGAACTGGGCGCGGGCAGCGGCAAACTGGCAGTGGATATGCTGGCCGAGCTGGAGCAAATCGGCGGCTTGCCGGAAAGTTATGCCATCCTCGAAGTGAGCGCGGACCTGCGCGCGCGCCAGCAAACGCTGGTGCGGGAACGTCTGCCGCATCTGCTGGACCGGGTGCACTGGCTGGATGCACTGCCGGAAAGATTCAGCGGCGCGATCGTTGCAAACGAAGTGCTCGATGCGTTGCCGGTGCATCTGGTGCACTGGCGGGACAGCGCGATCACCGAGCGCGGTGTTGCCGCCGATGAAAAGGGGTTCACCTGGCAGGAGCGCGAGATCAGCGATCCGGTTTTGCTGCATGCCGCACAGCAGATCACCGTGCCTGACGATTATGTCAGCGAAATCGGCCTTGCCGCGCGCGGCTTGCTCAACAGCCTCGCGCAACGGCTGGAGCAGGGCGCGATGCTGTTCATCGATTACGGTTTCGGCGCGCGCGAGTATTACCATCCGCAGCGCCGCAGCGGCACGCTGATGTGCCACTACCGCCATCATGTGCATGACGATCCGTTCTTCCTGCCCGGCCTGCAGGACATTACCGCGCATGTGAACTTCACCGACGTCGCGGAATGCGGCATCGATGCCGGTCTGGAACTGCTCGGCTACACCTCGCAGGCATTTTTTCTGATCAACTGCGGCATCGCCGGATTGCTTGGGGAGACCTCGCCGGAAGACCCGCGCGACTATCTGCCGCTCTCGGCACAGCTGCAGAAACTCACCAGCCCGGCCGAGATGGGCGAGCTGTTCAAGGTGATCGCGTTGGGGAAAAAAATGCCGAAACCCTTATCCGGATTCGCCAGCGGTGACCTGACGCGCTCTTTGTAAATTAAATGCTAGGCGGCAGCCGGCTTCTGAGTGATCGCAATTTCCAGTCGAATTGTTTACGGGATTTCCCGTATTGGGGCGCAGGCGGGTTTAACTGTCTTTTGGCCTCCTCAATTTCACAATCACAGAGTTTATGCGTATCCAAACCAAACGCTGGTGCCATTCAG
>CAVWTZ010000105.1:0-19825 GCA_963757485.1 uncultured beta proteobacterium | reverse complement strand
AAAAATAATTAGATTAAACCCTTGCCGTTGCGTGCGAAAGGATACTTCACCACCTTTGCCGCAAGCATTTTATCGCGAATCGCTACTTGCACGGAGTCGCCGACCTGCACGTCTTTCGGTACCCTGGCCAGCGCGATGGATTTTTCCAGGGTCGGCGAAAAACTCCCGCTGGTAATTTCTCCTGTTCCGTGGGCGGTATGCACGATCTGGTGGCCGCGCAGCACGCCACGGTCCAGCAGCACCAGCCCGACCAGCTTGCGTGTCGGCGGACTGGCGAGCAGCGCCGCCTTGCCGATGAAGTCGCGTGCGCTGTTGAGGTCCACAGTCCAGGCCAGTCCAGACTCGAGCGGATTGACCGATTCATCCATGTCCTGGCCGTAGAGATTCATTCCCGCTTCGAGACGCAGCGTGTCTCGCGCGCCCAGGCCGATCGGCTTGACGCCCTTTGCCGCCAGGTTGGCCCAGAAGATAGGGCGCAGCCTTGGCCGGAATCATGATTTCGAATCCGTCTTCGCCGGTGTAGCCGGTGCGCGCGATGAACATGGTGCCCATTTCGACGGCGCTGAACGGAACCAGGTTTTCGGTCAATTCACGGCTGCCCGGCAGCGCTTCCCAGACCTTGGCGCGAGCGTTCGGGCCCTTGCACCGCGATCATCGCCAGCTCGGGACGGTCGGCAACGGCCAGCTCGGGCGCATGCCGGGCGGCCTGTTGTTTCATCCAGGCGATGTCCTTGTCCGCGGTGCCTGCGTTCACCACGATGCGGAACCAGTTTTCGTTCATGAAATACACGATCAGGTCGTCGATCACGCCGCCGTTTTCCAGCAGCATCGGCGAATAGAGGGCCTTTCCCGGGGCCGTCAATTTGTCGACGTTGTTGGCCAGCAGGTAGCGCAGGAATGCACGAACACCGGCGCCCCTGATGTCAACGACGCGCATGTGCGACACGTCGAACATGCCGCAATCGTTGCGTACCTGGTGGTGTTCGTCGATCTGTGAACCATAGTTCACCGGCATGTCCCATCCGCCGAAATCGACCATCTTTGCGCCCATCGCGCGGTGTGCGGCATTTAATGGAGTTTGTTTGAGAGTCATTGCTTCCTCAATCGTTAATGTGGGGGATTTCCGACAACCGTTGCGAGCGGTTTGATATGCGATGAGGCGCGCAGCGAGACACGGGACATATCTGGTCAGATAGGCGAGTGGCGAGCGAGCATGCGACAATGCAGATTAACCGCGCATCAGGTTAGTGGGAATTCCCCGGTGCTGCGCCCCATCTGTCCTTGATACCTGAGAGATTGCAACTCGCGTTGTGTGCCCCTTCGGTGGTTGGATGATCCAACGCTCTCCAGATTTGCCTGCGCCAATAGTTCTTGAGCCTGAGCGGTTGCGGGTGTTGCGCCTTCGGCGGTGTCGCAGCTTTTGACAAAGACGATATTCGGGTCCTTGCAAAGAGGCCGGCTGACACGCTCTCCCATTGGTCTGATCGGCGAACGGAATATACCGGAAAGTACATGTGCTGACAAACACGAAATTGTCGACCAGGCATGCGCTTTGCCGGACACGCCTCGGACACATGATCCGGCCGGGTGACCGCCAACGCGCCGCCCGGCAATCAATCAGTTGTCAGAATAGAACAGCATTAGGCGATACCCTGAGGGTTTGATATTTGGCGTGTTGAGGTACAACCTGACGCTGAGTTCATGGTTGGGCAGCAGCCCCGATGATTCACTCTCCGTCTTCGGCAAATAGTCCGCCGGATGGAATATACGGCGCGCCAGCGGTTGATCCTGGATATCGTTAAGCGTGAGCTCCAGATTGGGAAAGGCTTGGGCGTAGGATGCACGGTTGCGCAACAGCGCATTCAGGGTGATCTGATTTTCATTCGCCGGATCGGCCTCGATCGATGATGATTCAATATTTATCAGGCTGGCATGTTGCGGCAGCGGCACGCTGCATTTCAGCATCCTGCAATAGCCGGCCAGTACCGGCTTCAGGTTGGGCAGCTGCGCGGCAATGTCGACACGGAAAAAATAGGCGGCCTGCGCGAGCAAAATCAGCAGCAACAGCAACGCAGCAATCGCCCACGGCCAGAAGCGGGCCTTGGGCTGAAATTCACTCTCGTCTTGATCCTGCACGATGGCGACTTGCTCGGCCAGTGTCATGGGTTGCAGAACGGCCAATCTGGAACCGGGCGGCGCGGCGGGTGTTCCCAGTACCGGCAACTCAAGCGGCAGGTCGAGTTGGTCCGGAGCAAAGTTGGTGAGCGCATCAAAGGATTGCATGCAATGTCCGCAGCGCACCATGCCGTGGTGGGCTTCCAGCTGCACTTTGGTGATTTTGAAGCGGGTGTTGCAGTGCGGGCAGACTGTCGTTCCTTGCATGTTAACGCTTGCGTCCGGACAGGCACGACCAGCCATCCTCGAAGACCGGGGCGTTCAGATCGAACCATTGTTGATAGATAGACATTACTTCCTGCGCCTGTACCTCGAGTATGCCGGACAGCACGATCTGTCCGCCTGGGCGTGTCGCTTTTGCCAACAGGGGTGCGAGCAATCGCAACGGGTTGGTCAGAATGTTCGCAATAACCAGATCATACGTTGATTGCGGCGCATCGTCGGGCAAATAAAACTGCACGTTGCCGACCCGGTTGGCGATGGCATTGTCGCGGCTGGCGACAACCGCCTGAAAGTCTACATCAACCCCGGTCGCGTGTGCAGCCCCGAGCTTCATTGCAGCAATGGCAAGAATGCCGGACCCGCAGCCATAATCCAGCACGGCTTCGCCGCCTTGCAGATTGCTGTCCAGCCAGCGCAGGCATAAACGGGTGGTGGGGTGGCTGCCGGTGCCGAACGCCAGTCCGGGGTCGAGCACGATATTGATCGCATTCGGGTCGCTGGCGGTATGCCAGGTCGGCACGATCCACAATCGCGATGATATGGATATAGGCTCGAACTGCGATTGGGTCAGGCGCACCCAGTCGTTGTCATCCAGGGTTTCGATGCGATGCCCGGGGGCTTGATTGAGGCCGATCATGGCAGACGCGTTGTGCAGAATCGCGACTACATCCTTGCCGCTGTCGAACAGCGCGCTGACGCGATTGTGCTGCCACACTCCGGGTGGCGGCTCACCCGGTTCTCCGAAGATAGCCTGCTCGTCCGGCGTGTCGGCGTCGGCGTCCAGCAAATCCACCGATAAGGCGCCAAGCTCAAGCAACGCCTCGCTCAACGCCTCGGCATGTTCGGCATCGCTGTCAACGACCAGGTTCAGCCAGGACATTATTTGCCCTTTGTTCGCTCGGCCAACCGTTCTTCCAGATAATGTATGTTGGTACCGCCACGCATGAAAGCGGCATCCTGCAACAGCTCTCGATGCAGTGCGATATTGGTCTCGATGCCTTCCACGGCCATTTCCGACAGCGCGGTGCGCATCCGCGCCATGGCTTGTTCGCGGGTGTCGCCATAGGCGATGATCTTGCCTATCATCGAATCATAATACGGCGGCACGAAATAGTTGGCATAGACATGTGAATCCACGCGGATACCGGGGCCTCCGGGCGGATGCCAGGTGGTTATCCGTCCGGGCGAAGGGATGAACTTGTAAGGATGTTCCGCATTGATGCGGCATTCGATGGCATGCCCACGGAATTGAATGTCGCGCTGTTTGAACGGCAATTTTTCATTGGCCGCAATGCGTATCTGCTGCTGGACGATGTCGATTCCGGTGATCATTTCGGTGACCGGATGTTCGACTTGCACGCGCGTGTTCATCTCGATGAAATAAAACTCGCCGTTTTCATACAGGAATTCGAATGTTCCCGCGCCGCGATAACCGATCTTGCGGCAAGCCTCTGCGCAGCGTTCGCCGACCTTGTTGCGCATCTTTACGTCAAGCAGCGGCGCCGGCGCTTCCTCGATGATTTTCTGGTGACGCCGCTGCATGGAACAATCGCGCTCCCCCAGATAGACCGCGTTGCCGTGTTGGTCGGCGAGCACCTGGATTTCGATGTGGCGCGGGTTCTCCAAAAATTTTTCCATGTACACCATGGGATTGTTGAAAGCTGCCTGAGCCTCGGTACGGGTCATGGTGACGGCGTTCAGCAGAGCCGCCTCTGTATGTACCACGCGCATCCCGCGCCCGCCGCCGCCGCCGGATGCCTTGATGATGACCGGGTAGCCGATGCTGCGCGCGATCTTGATGATCTCCGCGGGTTTGTCCGGCAATGCGCCTTCGACACCGGGTACGCACGGCACACCGGCCTTCTTCATCGCGATCTTCGCGCTGACCTTGTCGCCCATCAAACGGATCGTTTCGGCGCGCGGGCCGATGAACACAAAGCCGCACTTTTCGACGCGCTCGGAAAAATCGGCGTTTTCAGAAAGAAAACCGTATCCCGGATGGATCGCCTGCGCATCCGTTACTTCCGCTGCGCTGATGATGGCGGGGATATTCAGATAGCTTTGTGTAGAAGAGGCAGGGCCGATACAAACCGACTCGTCGGCGAGTTTTACATACTTGGCATCTGCATCCGCCTCGGAATGCACCACAACGGTTTTAATGCCCATCTCACGGCAGGCGCGCTGAATGCGCAACGCTATCTCACCGCGATTGGCGATCAGGATTTTTTCAAACATGGTGTTGGCTCCGAACTTGGGCGTGGCAGAAAATGGCGCGCTTGCCATTAACCGATGACGAACAGTGGCTGGCCAAACTCGACTGGCTGGCCGTTTTCAACCAGGATGGCCTTGATGACGCCGCTTTGATCCGCTTCGATTTCGTTAAGCAACTTCATTGCTTCTATGATGCACAGGGTATCGCCGCTGTTCACGGATTGGCCCACATCCACGAAGGCTTTGGAGCCGGGGGAAGCGGAACGGTAGAACGTGCCAACCATGGGCGATTTGACCACGTGACCTTCCGCTACCGCCGGCTTGGCGGGTTCTGCGGCGGGCTGGGGGGTGGAAACGGATGCAGCGACAACGGGTTGCGGAGCCGGCGCATAGGCTTGCTGAGCCGAAGCGACGGTCCGGGTGATGCGGACGCGTTCTTCACCCTCGCTGATTTCCAGTTCGGCAATGCCGGAGCTTTCAACCAGTTCAATCAATGTTTTCAGCTTGCGTAAATCCATGGTGCCCTCCTTGAAGAAGCTTGTTATTTTTGGTTCAGTGCGAATTGCACTGCAAATTCATAGCCCGCCGCGCCCAGGCCGGTGATCACGCCGACGGCAAGGTCGGAAAAGAACGAATCCTTGCGGAATGCCTCGCGCGCGAACACATTGGAAAGATGTACTTCGATGAATGGGATCGCAACTGCCGCCAGCGCATCGCGCAATGCCACGCTGGTATGGGTGAACGCGGCCGGATTGATGACGATGAACTGGGTACCGTCAGTATGCGCCTGCTGCACCCGTTCTACCAGTTCGGCTTCGGCATTGCTCTGGAAGCAAAACATGTTTGCGCCGTTTTTTCCCGCTAATGCCTTCAAACGCTCGTCAATTTCATTCAACGTGATATGACCATACACGGCAGGCTCACGACTGCCGAGAAGATTCAGGTTGGGTCCATGTAGCACAAGGATATTTTTCATGCGCGCAGTTTGCCGTAAGTTAGGGTAACTTGTCCAGCATTTTGGCGAAGATGCCTAAAGTATACTAGAGCCCAATACTTTGAAGCGTTTTCAGAAACCGGGAGGCATCCTGGTAGCCTGTCACGCGAAAGTCAGCCAGCTCTTGGCCGTGTGTATCAAAAAACAGAATACCCGGGGGACCGAACAGTCCATAGCGTTTGAGCAGGGCTTGGTCGGCTTCGCTGTTTGCCGTGACATCGGCTTGCAACAGCAATACCTGCTTGAGTTTTGCTTTTACAGCGTCATCGGAAAAGGTAAAGCGTTCCATTTCCTTGCAGGAGATGCACCAGTCTGCGTAGAAATCAAGCATCACAATTTGTCCGCTTCCTTGTGCCTGGGCAATGCGGTGATCAAGTTCAACAATGTCTTTGACGCGAGAAAACTGGAGTGCAGTGGGCGCCAATGTTTCGGCGCGCCCGATGTTGCCAAGCGGCCGCAGGATGTCGCTCGCACCGGACAGCGCACCGACCAGGTAAGCAGCGCCCAGCAACAGGGCGAACAGGCCGATTCCTTTGAGCAGCTTGTGCCAGCCGCCGGCATTATGCGGAAGCGCATCCAGGGCACGCAGGTAAATCGCCGAGAAGATCAGCAGCGCCGCCCAGAGCAGCATCTGAACACTGACGGGCAACAGCGGCTGGATGATCCAGATCGCCAATGCCAGCAGCATTACGCCGAAGAATTGCTTGACTGCCTCCATCCATGCGCCGGCCTTGGGCAGCAATACGCCTGCAGAAGAACCGATCAGCAACAGCGGTGTGCCCATGCCCAGCGCCATGACGAACAGTGCAGCACCGCCCAGCACGGCATCGTGGGTCTTGCCAATGTAGAGCAGCGCTCCGGCGAGCGGTGCAGCCACGCAGGGACCCATGATGATGGCGGACAGCGCGCCCATCACGAACACGCCGCTGAGATGGCCGCCGTGCAAGCGGTTGCTGGTGTCACTCAGTTTGCTTTGCAAAGCGGTGGGCAGTTGAAACTCATAAAAGCCAAACATGGATAGCGACAGCAGCACGAACACTGCGGCAAAGCTGCCGAGCACCCAGGGTGTCTGCAGCGCACTGGAAAGCAGGTTGCCGGAATATCCCGCCGCCACACCTGCGGCGGCGTAAGTGATCGCCATGCCCAGCACGTAAGCCAGGGACAGGATGAAGGCGTGCATATGGGTAATTTTATGGCCGCGCCCGACGATGATGCCGGACAGGATCGGAATCATCGGGAATACACAGGGAGTCAGCGATAACAGCAGTCCTGCCCCGAAGAAGAAGGAAATAATCAGCCAGAAATTGCCGCCCGTGAACAACTTCGCAATTCGCGAGTTTTCCGAGACCGGTTGTGACGGGGCAGGCGCTGCTTCAGACAGTACCGGTGGCGCCAACTGTCCGCTGACAACCTCCGGCAAGGCGATCTGCAACGTTTTGGTGATGGGCGGGTAACACAGCCCCTGCTCGCTGCAGCCCTGGTAAACGGCGTTCAGCGTGATGCGGGTTGCCGCATTGCTGGAACGGCTCAGCGCGATTAACCCCTGAAACGGGTGATGGAATACTTCGGTGTCGCCAAAATTGGGGTCGTGCTTGATATCCCCTTTGGGCAAGCTCACCGACATGATCTTGACCGTGTTGTCTTTGGTCGCAAAAGTGATTTTGTCGCGATACAAATAATAAGTAGGGGTCACGTTGAAGTTGGCTTGCAAGGTGTGCGCGTCACGCGCCTTCACTTCCAGGCGGAAGGCTTCATCGGGCTGCAGAAAGTCCGGTTGCTTGCTGATAGCCAGGTTTGAAATCCGATCCATAAGGCTTTCCGCATTCGAGGCGGGAGCGACAAGACAAAGCAGCAGGAGCAATGCAACACGCATGGTTATTCCTTGAGAGTAGTTGTTTCACCGTCTACCCAATCCAGATAAAAGGGCAAACCGGCAGTTACCAAGACAGCAATAATTTCGGGTAGTTCGTAAGGGTGCGCTTCGCGTATTAATTTTTCAAGTCGCGGGTAAGCAGTCTGTGTGGTTTTGATCAGCAGAGGCACTTCGGTGGCAGTTTCGATGTTGTTTTTCCAGCGATAAGTCGAGATGCACGGCGCCAGCTGGTTAACGCAGGCCGCGGCACGCTCTTCTATAAGCTGGCGCGCAAGTTTCTTCGCCGATGCAGCGTCGGGCAGATTGGTCATGACGAGCAGAATTTCGCTCATGATTTGGCAAAACGCAGTCCGAGTTGAAGCAATTCATCCCACACATCGCCCTGACGCAAACCTTTGATCGTCTTGTCCAGCCTCGCGGCTTGCTCGATGGCTCGCTCGATGTGCGGAAATTCAAGGCGCCGTGACGCGGTCTCGATCAGCCCCTGCTTGTCCTTGCGCACCCGCATGTCGCGCATGGCGTTGCCAAGGTTACCGCCGCGTTGCACCGCCTGCAACGCTTTGCCCACTGTGCGTATATCCTCACTGATTGCCCACAGCACCAGCACGGTGGCAGTTCCTTCGGCGCGCAGACCGTCAAGGATGCGCGCAAAACGCGTTGCGTTGCCGTTGAGCATTGCTTCCGATAGTTTAAAGATGTCGTAACGCGCCACATCCATCACCGCGTCCTTGACCTGTTCAAAAGACAATTGCCCGACAGGAAACAGCAACGCCAGTTTCTGGATTTCCTGAAACGCGGCGAGCAGATTGCCCTCGCAACGATCGGCAACAAATTCCAGTGTAGCCTCGTCGGTGCTTTGCCTCTGTCTTTTCAGCCGTTCGGCGATCCAGCGTGGCAATGCGCTGCGCGGAATGTCATCCGCGGAAATCATCACGCCATGCCTTTCAAGCGCGCCGAACCACTGGCTCTTCTGGGCCGTCCAGTCCAGCTTGGGCAGTGTGATCAGCGTCAGCACATCGCTGCTTAAACTGGCCGCATGATCCTGCAATGCCTGGCCTCCCTCGACTCCGGGCTTGCCGGACGGGATGCGCAGATCGATCACTTTGCGGGAGGAGAACAGGGACAGGCTCTGGGCGCTGTTGCGCAGTTCATCCCATTTGAAATGCTGTTCGGCAATGAATGTTTCGCGTTCGGCAAATCCGGCGGCGCGCGCAGCAGCGCGTATGCTGTCCGCCGCTTCAATCGCCAGCAACAGCGCGTCGCCAAACACCACGTACAACGGCTTCAAACCGGAGCTGAGCTGACGCGGCAAGTCTTCGCTGGCGATGGCCATCGGCTAATGCGCTTCCAGTTTGATCCGGCCCAGGCGGCGCACGATCCGCTGCACCATGTCTGAGCGCATGTTCTCGTAAAGCAGCGCTTCTTCCTCTTCCATGGCAAGAACATTGTTGACGTCATAGGGAAAATCGCTGTGCAACGTGAATTCTTCGGCGGGGATGACGTCGTTATGTTTGAGATCATATGCGCGCAGCGAAACGCGGAAGAACAATTGGAATTCATTCACGCGTCCGCTGCTGCTCAGCGAGAGAATCTGTTTGTCCGGCGCTTCCGAAACGATATCAAGCACCACATCGGCGTGCTCGGCGGTGCGTACCAGTTTCACCTTGTTTGCTTCCAGATTGCGGCGCAATTCTTTGATAAATGGCGTGCCGGGATCGGGCGCTTGCAGATAAAGTGTTTCGAACGGCATGGCCGCCTGACTGCGCAAATGGAAACTGCAACCCGGCAGCAATACAGCGGCAGTCAGCAGGGCTAATAATTGAATCAGAAGGCGCAAGATTTTTCCTAGACGACAAGGTTGATCAAACGGCCCGGGACGATGACGATTTTCTTCGGCACCGCGCCGGCCAGATGCTTCTCGATTGCCGGGTGGGCAAGCGCAAGCCTCTCCAGGGTCGCGCGGTCGGCGGACTTGGCAACCATCATGTTGCCGCGCAGCTTGCCGTTCACCTGGATCACCATATCGATTTCGTCCTGGACCAGCGCGCTCGGGTCGGCAACCGGGAAGGGCTGATCCAGCATATGCGTGCCGGGGCGCAGCTCGGACCACAAAGCCTGGCACACATGCGGAACGATCGGGTTCAGCATCAGCGTGATCGCCTCCAGCGCTTCCTGGACCACAGCGCGAGCGGCCGGCGTGCGTTCGTCGAATTTCGCCAGCGCATTGAGCAATTCCATGTTGGCCGCGATGGCGGTGTTGAAGGTCTTGCGCCTGCCCATGTCGTCATCGACCTTTTGTATGGTCTGATGCAGTTGCAACCGCAGCGCCTTTGCTGCCGGACTCAACTCGCCGCTTTTGTAGGGCGACACCACGCCGATGTCAACGTGATCGTGGGCAGCTTTCCAGATTCGCTTCAGAAAGCGGAACGCGCCTTCCACCCCGGCATCCGACCACTCCAGCGATTGTTCCGGTGGCGATGCGAACATCATGAACAAACGGGCGGTATCCGCGCCGTACTGGTCGATGATCGCCTGCGGATCGACGCCGTTGTTCTTGGACTTGGCCATTTTTTCAGTGCCGCCAATGATCACCGGCTTGCCGTCAGCCTTCAATTTCGCACCGACTGCGCGGCCCTTTGCGTCGGTTTCAACATCAACCTCGGCGGGATTGATCCACCACTTCTTGCCGTCTTCGCCTTCGCGGTAGAAAGTCGGGGCGACCACCATACCCTGCGTCAGCAAATTCCTGAAAGGCTCGTCGCCCGGCACCAGCCCCTCGTCGCGCATCAGCTTGTGGAAGAAGCGCGCATATAACAGGTGCAGGATCGCATGCTCGATGCCGCCGATGTACTGGTCCACCGGCAGCCAGTGTTGCGCGGCCTGTTTGTCGACCATGCCGGTGCTGCAGTGCGGGCTGGCATAGCGTGCGTAATACCAGGACGATTCGACGAAAGTATCCATCGTGTCGGTCTCGCGCCGTGCCTTGCCGCCGCATTGCGGGCAGGCGGTTTCATAAAATTCCGGCATCTTCGCCAGCGGAGAACCAGCGCCGTCAGGCACTACGTCCTCGGGCAAGACCACCGGCAACTGTTCGTCCGGCACCGGCACGTCGCCGCAGGTCGTGCAATGGACGATCGGAATCGGGCAGCCCCAGTAGCGCTGGCGCGAGATGCCCCAGTCGCGCAGGCGGAACTGGACCTGCTTGTCGCCCAAGCCTTGCGCGGCCAGATCGGCGGCAATCGCATCCACCGCTTGTTCGTAATCAAGGCCGTCGTATTTGCCGGAATTGATGCAAACACCTTTCTGTTCAAAAATGTCGCTCCACTCTTCCCAGTTGAGAAGGTTGGTGTAGTTACCCATAGGCGAGCTGATGTCGGCATCTGTTCCGTTGAGTAAAGGTGCAGCCCCAGACTCACCGCTTGTTTCCTCGATTTTAGATAAGTCCCAACTAGCCGGGACCACTACAGGCTTGATTGGAGGTAGATCATCTTTGTGTTTTTGAGTGAATTCGAAATCGCGCTCGTCATGTGCCGGCACCGCCATCACCGCGCCCTCGCCGTAGCCCATCAGCACATAGTTGCCGACCCAGACCGGCACCTGCTCGCCGCTCAGCGGGTGGGTGACTTTCAGGCCGGTATCCATGCCCTTCTTTTCCATTGTCGCGATATCCGCTTCCGCGACGCCGCCCTGTTTGCATTCCTCGATGAACGCGGCGAGCTTGGGATGGTTCTTTGCCGCATGGGCCGCCAGCGGGTGTTCGGCGGCGACCGCGACGAAAGTCACGCCCATGATGGTGTCGGCGCGGGTGGTATAGACCCACAGCCTTTCATCCTTGCCGTCGAGCCGGTAAGGAAACGCAAAGCGCACCCCGTGGCTCTTGCCTATCCAGTTGCGCTGCATGGTCTTGACCTGCTCCGGCCAGCCGTCGAGCTGGTCGAGGTCGGCGAGCAGTTCCTCGGCGTACCGGGTGATGCGGAAGAAATACATCGGGATGTCGCGCTTTTCGACCAGTGCGCCGGAACGCCAGCCGCGCCCGTCGATGACCTGTTCGTTGGCCAGCACGGTCTGGTCTTCCGGGTCCCAGTTCACCGACGCAGTCTTCTTGTAAATGATTCCCTTCCTGAACAGACGGGTGAACAGCCATTGTTCCCAGCGGTAATATTCGGGCCGGCAGGTGGTCACTTCGCGCGACCAGTCGATGCCCAGCCCCAGGCTTTTCAGCTGCTTGCGCATGTAATCGATGTTGTCGTAGGTCCAGGCGGCCGGTGGCAGGCCGTTGGCCATTGCGGCATTCTCGGCGGGCAGGCCGAAAGCGTCCCAGCCCATGGGCTGCATCACGTTGTATCCCTTCATGCGGTGGTAGCGCGACAATACATCGCCGATGGTATAGTTGCGCACATGGCCCATATGCAGTTTGCCGGACGGGTAGGGGAACATCGACAGGCAGTAATACTTGGGCTTGCCGGAATGCTCGGTAGCGCGGAACGCCTGGCTGTTATCCCAGACCTGTTGCGCTTGTTGTTCTAAACTCTCGGGATGATAATTGGCTTGCATGCGATGTGATTCTATTGCGTGATTTTTCGGAGCGGCATTATAGCTTTATCGCCGGCCTGCCGCGAATACAGGCAAACGCGGGATTCGGTCATCAAAAAATGCCCTAGCAGGCTTATGTGAAGACAACGTAGATTCCCGGGCGCGACATGCCTTTGGAAAGAAAAAACGGGCATCATAACGTTAACGCCCAGCCGTTGACGTTTGCGTTAGCCCACGACGTGGCATTCTGCTAGAATTTGCCAATATAATTTTTATAAATCCCTCAGGAGAGTTCACTATGTCCCGCAAACATCCCGTGATTGCCGTGACCGGTTCGTCCGGTGCAGGCACCACTACGGTAAAACGTGCCTTTGAAAATATCTTCCGCCGCCAGCAAATTACTGCCGCGGTCATCGAAGGCGACAGCCTGCACAGTCTGGATCGCATCGCGTTCCGCGAAGAGGCCGCAAAGGCTGCCAAGGCCGGCAACAATACCTTCAGCCACTTCGGCCCGGAAGCCAACCATTTCGACAAGATCGAGGAGACCTTCAAGATCTATGGCAAGACTGGCATGTGCAAGCGCCGCTTCTATGTGCATAGCGAGGAAGAAGCTGCGCTGCACAACAAACATTTCAAGTTGAAGAACCTCAAGCCGGGCGTATTCACCCCATGGGAAGATATCGAAGCAAATACCGACCTGCTATTTTACGAGGGCTTGCACGGCTTGGCCAGGGACGAAGCACAAAGTATCGATGCGGGAAAATATGTCGATCTGGGGATCGGCGTGGTGCCGGTGGTGAACCTGGAGTGGATACAGAAGATACACCGAGACGAAAAGGAACGGGGCTACTCGGCGGAGGCGACAGTGGACACCATCATGCGCCGCATGCCGGACTACATCAAATACATCACCCCGCAATTTTCGCGCACCCATATCAATTTCCAGCGTGTGGCCACAGTGGACACTTCCAATCCGTTCATTGCGCGCGACATCCCTACACCGGATGAAAGTTTCGTGGTGGTGCGGTTCCGTGAACCGAGAGGTGTTGATTTCCCGTATATGCTGGCGATGATCCCGAACTCCTTCATGTCTCGCGCCAATACGCTGGTCGTGCCGGGCGGAAAAATGAGCCACGCGATGGAGATCATACTCACACCGATCATGCATGAGATGATCGCAAACAAGCACAAGTGAACATTTCGAAAGGAACGCATGGGGAAGCAGACGGCAAGTTTGCTTCCCCGTTTTATTTGCAATGGATCTACTCAAGGGTCTGAATCCCGAACAACGCCAGGCAGTGACGCTGCCGCACCAGTCAGCGCTGATACTGGCCGGAGCGGGCAGCGGCAAGACGCGCGTGCTGACCACGCGCATCGCGTATCTGATCAGCACCGGGCAGGCCAGTCCGCATTCCATCCTCGCGGTGACGTTCACCAACAAGGCGGCCAGGGAAATGCTCACTCGCCTGTCGGCCATGCTGCCGATCAACACGCGCGGCATGTGGATAGGCACGTTCCACGGGCTGTGCAACCGCATGCTGCGCGCGCATCACCGCGAGGCGAATCTGCCGCAGACCTTCCAGATACTGGACAGCGGCGACCAGCTTTCCGCGATCAAGCGCCTGATGAAGGCGATGAATGTCGACGATGAAAAATACCCGCCGCGCGAAATGCAGAATTTCATCAGCAGCAGCAAGGAGCTGGGTCTGCGCGCGAACGAGGTCGAGGCTTACGATCCGTACACGCGGCGCAAGGTTGAAGTTTTTGCCGAGTACGATGCGCAGTGCCAGCGCGAAGGTGTGGTGGATTTTTCCGAATTGCTGCTGCGGTGCCATGAACTGCTGTCGCGCAACGCTGCTATCCGCGAGCACTACCAGGAACGCTTCAAGCACATCCTGGTGGACGAGTTCCAGGACACCAATCCGCTGCAGTACCGCTGGCTGAAACTGCTGGCCGGAAAAGGCAACGCGATGTTTGCGGTGGGCGACGACGACCAGTCGATCTACGCTTTCCGCGGCGCGAATGTCGGCAACATGCAGGAGCTGTTGCGCGATTTCCACGTCGAGAACGTGATCAAGCTCGAACAGAACTACCGTTCGCACGCCAACATACTCGAAGCCGCAAATGCATTGATCAGCCGCAACCGCAGCAGGCTCGGCAAGAACCTGTGGACTGCCGAAAGCGGGGGAGAACTGTTGCGCGTGTACGAAGCGCCGACCGACGTGGAAGAGGCCAATTTCATCGTCAGCGAGATTCGGCAGTTGAGATCCGAGGGGATCAATCTGAAGGAGATCGCATTGCTGTACCGTTCCAATGCGCAGTCGCGGGTGCTGGAACACGCGCTGGTGTCGGCGGGACTGTCATATCGCGTGTATGGCGGGCTGCGCTTTTTCGAGCGGCAGGAAATCAAGCATGCGCTGGCCTATCTGCGCCTGATGGAAAATACCGACGACGACAACGCGCTGCTGCGCATCATCAATTTCCCGACGCGCGGGATCGGAGCGCGCAGCATCGAACAATTGCAGGAAACGGCAAAACAGAACAATACGACACTCTGGGATGCGGCGGCGCGGGCAGGCGGCAAGGTTTCGGCGTTCGTCGCGTCGATCGAATCGATGCGCAGCGCAACGAAAGAATTGCCCCTCCCGGAAATTATCGATCACGTGCTGGAACACAGCGGCCTGGCCGTCCACTACCGGAACGAGACTGGCGCCAAGAAGCGCGAAGCGGAAGAACGGCTCGAGAACCTGAACGAACTTATCAATGCGGCGACACTGTTTGTGCACGAAAACGAGGATGACAGCCTGACCTCGTTCCTGACTCATGCCTCGCTGGAAGCAGGCGAACATCAGGCGGGCGAAAGCGAGGATGCGCTGCACCTGATGACCGTCCATGCCGCGAAGGGCCTGGAGTTTCATACCGTGTTCATCACCGGCCTGGAGGAAGGTTTGTTCCCGCACCAGAACAGCCTGAACGCCGATGGCGGCCTGGATGAAGAGCGCCGGCTGATGTATGTGGCCATTACCCGGGCACGGCGCCGGCTTTATCTGAGCTTTGCGCAAAGCCGCATGCTGCACGGGCAGGTGAATTACGGCATGGCATCGAGTTTTTTGCGCGAGTTGCCGGACAATCTGCTGCACTGGATCACGCCCAGGCTTGCACAGCGGAATGCTTTTTCCCAGTCTTTTACGCCGCAGCGCGAAATGCCGGTTGCCGCGCCGCAGCAGCGTTCCGCCGCAACTTCCGCCTGGCGCAGCGGACAGGCGGTATTTCACACCAAGTTTGGTGAAGGCGTGATCGTGAACCTTGAAGGCAGCGGTGCCGATGCGCGCGTGCAGGTAAATTTCCGCAAAGCCGGGGTGAAGTGGCTGGCGCTGGAGTATGCGAAGCTGACCGCCGTCTGATCAGGCGAACTCGTCCGGCAACTATTTGAATGTCGATCCGTCGCTTTTGAATATATCGTCTTGCGGCGGCGTGTCCACGGCTTCCTTCAGCGGCGGGAATATGCCGCTATAACTGGCATAGAGCGTGGTGAATACCATGGGCAGCAACACCAGCCAGCCTAGCATCATCGGGAGGCTGGCGAGCATCGCCAGAATCATGAACGTTATCCCGTACAGCAGCATCGGCAGAATATTGTAGAGGAAGGCGCGCAAGCTGAGCCTCATTGCCTGCAGCGGCGGAACATTGCGAAAGTACACCAGCATAGGCGCGAACTGCATCGCCATCATCAGCACGCCGAACAGCACGATGCCAAGCAGCACCGCAAAACCGGCTCCCCCGATGGCCTGCAACATCATGTCCGCATCGGTTTCAGGCTGGCTGCTCATCAGAATGCTTACCAGCGCGGTGCCGCCAACCGCCATCATCAAGCCCAGTATCAGGAACTGACAGACCAGCGAAATGCCGCCCAGCGTGACCAACTGCGAAGTGTGCTTTTTGAATCCGCTGACCAAATGCGCCAGTTCAAGCTCGTCGCCCTGGCTGAGCGCGCGGCAGCCTGCCATCAGGCCGACCACTATCGCTGGCATCAGCAGGCTCATCAATGGCTGGCCCACAACGGGAACGCTGGATACCGCCACAGCCGCGATCAGGCAGATAAAAAGCAATACGATCCACAGCAGTGGTGCCTTCATAAACAGCGCATAGCCTTGTTTGATCCATTCCCATCCTTGCCGGGTTGGTAAGCGCAGCGGTTCCATCATGTCTCCTTGTGGGCCTATGTTATAGCCAAACGGCCTGTGCTGAGGCAATGTGATTCAACAGAATACGCTCGAAGTGGCGCGGGTCGTGCGCATTGATCAATTCGCCGTCGCGAGGCAGGTGCTTGTCGAACAGGCGCGACAGCCAGAATCGCAGTGCGGCGACACGCAACATCTGCGGCCAGGCACGATGTTCGCCATCCAGCAGCGGACGCACCGCATGGTAGGCACGCAGAAGTATGCGTGTCTTTGTCCGGTCAAGCGTGCCGTCGGTATGCATGCACCAGTCATTCACGGTGATCGCCACGTCATAGAGCAGCGCATCGCTGCAGGCGAAATAAAAATCGATCAGGCCCCCGATGCGGTCCTTTTCCAGCAGCACATTGTCGCGAAACAGATCGGCGTGGATCACGCCCTGCGGCAGGCTTGACCAATCATGTTGCGCGTGCAGCGCGACTTCGCTTTCCAATAGCGCCGCCTGCCGCTCGTTCAGAAATGGCCTCACCTGCCGGGCGGTTTCCGCACGCCATTGTGCGCCGCGCGGATTGGGCATGATTTGCGAGAAGCTCTGTCCGGCGATGTGCACCTGCCCCAGCATCGCGCCGATGGCGGCACACTGCAGGTCGTTGGGTGTAGTGGTGGATTTGCCGCTCAGGCGGCTGACGATGCAGGCGGGCCTGCCATTGAGCGTGCCCAGAAATTGATTGAAACGGTTTGCCACTGGATTGGGGCACGGAATGCCGTGCCGTGCCAGATGTGCCATCAGATTCAGATAGAACGGCAATTCGTCGGCGCCGAGTATTTCGAACAGTGTGAGCACGAAACGGCCATTGCTGGTGGTCACGAAATAGTTGGTGTTCTCGATACCGGATGCGATGCCCTGCAACTCCAGCAATTGACCAAGCGAATAATCGCCCAGCCAGGCGGACAGGTCTGCTTCGGATACGTTGGTGAAAACCGCCATTTCTAGAAGCGATGTATGACCCATTGCGGCGGACGCACACCCGAATCCAGACTTTCCTGGCGCGAGAATTTGCCGTCGCCTCTATCATCCACCAGATAATAAGGTTTGCCCACTTTGGGGATGATCTTGATCATGTAAAGTCTTCCGCCCACGCGATATTCCTCGACGGTTTGCACCTTCTCCTGGGTAATGGTCACTTCCGGCTCATCGCTAGCCGCCCCGCCCGCCGCAGGCGGAGGGGGTGACGGTTCCGGTTTGCCGGGAGCAGGTTGGGCAAATGCGGCTAGAGAAAATCCGCTCAGTAGCAACATGAATAAAAGGCGCATCGGAGTGCTCAGTATGGAATGTGGGATGTTGTGCATTCTAGCCGATGCGCGATGAGTCTGTGTGAGTTGCTGCATGTGCCCTGCTCTCCTTGTTCAACCGGTACTCCAGCCGCGGTGACGCTTCATGCCGGGGATCCTGCAGGCCTGCTTCACGCAACCATGGGGAAACAGCTCGAACTCCGCGTTGCGGGATCCTGCGCCGAGACGCCTGGCAAGGTGCTTCATCACATGGCGCACATCCGCTGCGATCCGGTGATCCGCATAACAAGGGCGCATGAAGCGGATCGCGTCGCAATGGTCTCCAGTGAGCGAAACTGTTTCCTGAAGCCCAAGCCACCTGGCAATATCCCCGCTCCAGGCCATCGGTTCGATCAAATAACCCTCTTCGTCCAGCTCGGCCAAGTGCGCCATATTCACCTCCGCGTCGACGGATAATTTGTATTACAAATACAGTTGCTTTTCGCGCTCTGCTTCGGAAGGCTGGAATCCGCGCGTTTCGTAGTGCTTGAAAATCGCATCGACGACGGCCTGTGGCTCGTCGATAAGCTGGATCAGGTTCATATCCTCCGGGCTGATCACCTGTTCGTCCAGCAAGGTGGTGCGGAACCAGTCCAGCAGGCCGCCCCAGAATTGCGTGCCGACCAGAATGATCGGGATGCGCCGCGACTTGCCGGTCTGCACCAGCGTCAATGCTTCCAGCAACTCGTCCAGCGTGCCGAAACCGCCCGGCATCACCACGTAGGCGCTCGCGAATCTCACGAACATCACTTTGCGCGCGAAGAAATGCTGGAAAGTCTGGCTGATGTTCTGGTAGAGGTTGCTGACCTGCTCGTGCGGCAGCTGGATATTCAGTCCGACGCTGGGCGATTTCCCGTAGAACGCGCCCTTGTTGGCCGCCTCCATGATGCCGGGGCCGCCGCCGGAAATGACCGAAAAACCCGCATCCGAAAGCAGGCGCGCGATTTCCTCGGTCAGCAGGTAATTGGGCTGGCCCGGCTTGGTGCGGGCGCTGCCGAAGATGCTCACGGCGGGATGGATCTGGCTCAGCCGTTCGGTGGCAGAAACAAACTCTGACATAATGCCGAACACGCGCCATGCCTCTTTGGAATTCCACGCTTCAGGTATTACGGACTTGGGAAATTTGGACGGTATGCTCATGAGGCTCCCCCGGATAAAATTTTAGGTAGCAAATGAAAACGGACAAAACATTACTGCTGGTTGACGGCTCATCTTTTCTGTACCGCGCCTTCCACGCGATGCCGGACCTGCGCAATCGCCACGGCGAACCGACCGGCGCGATCTACGGCGTGCTCAACATGCTGCGCAAGCTGCGCAATGATTACCCGGCCGATTATAGCGCTTGCATATTCGACGCAAAAGGCAAAACCTTCCGTGATGACATGTATCCGGCATACAAGGCGCACCGCCCTTCCATGCCGGACGACCTGGTACAGCAGATCGAACCGCTGCACCAGGCCATCGCCGCATCCGGATGGAATATCCTGATGCTGGACGGCGTGGAGGCGGACGATGTGATCGGCACGCTGGCGCAGCAAGCCCGTGACGGGGTGCGGTGCGTGATCGCCACCGGCGACAAGGATCTTGCCCAGCTGGTGAACGAGCGCGTGACGCTGATCAACACGATGAGCAACGAGACACTGGACATTGCCGGGGTGAACGCCAAGTTCGGCGTGCCGCCCGAGCGCATCGTGGACTACCTTACGCTGGTTGGCGACCCGGTGGACAACGTGCCGGGCGTCGAGAAGGTCGGCCCCAAGACTGCCGTGAAGTGGCTGGCCCAATACGGCACGCTGGACAACCTGGTGCAGCATGCCGATGAAATCGGCGGCGTGGCCGGCGAAAATCTGCGCAGGGCGAAGGACTGGCTGCCGCAGGCGCGCCGTCTGATTACGGTTAAATGCGATGTGGAACTGCCGCAGACGTATAACCAGCTGATACCGCCGGCGCCGGACAAGGAGCAGTTGCGCAAGTTGTTCGAGCACTTCGAGTTGCGAAGACCTGGCTGCGCGAGCTGGATGGCGGGAAAGATTCCAGCGCTTCGCCATCACCTGCACAGGCCGGTAAAGACAGATCCGTCCACACCGGGTTTGCACGGCGAACCGCCCGCCGGCACCGACAGCGCGCAATACGAAACGATCTTGTCAGAGGCGCAGCTCAACCTGGCTGCAAAAGCTGCTTGCCGCGACCTGGTGTGTGTGGATACCGAAACCACCGGACTGGACATGATGAACGCGCAGCTGGTCGGCATGTCGTTCGCGATCACGCCGCACCAGGCAGCCTACCTGCCGCTGGCGCATGTTTACC
>CAVWTZ010000104.1:0-9884 GCA_963757485.1 uncultured beta proteobacterium | reverse complement strand
AACCTGGGCACCGCCGGGCTGAGCAGGCTGCGCCCCAGGAACTGGTTGCGTTTGGATTTGAATTCCACCAGCTGGTGCCACAACACATCCAGTTCTTCTATCGCCGCCGCCTGCGCGGGGTCGTGGACAAAGTCCGGCAAAGCGCTGGCGGCCTGATACCAAGCCTTGGGGCTAAGGTTGGCTTCGGTGGATTTTGGGAGGGTAGGTCGGGGCATAGGCGCAAATATTATACTGTCCATTCAACACCTCAGTTGTGACAGGGAAATGACAAAACCCGGAACGTTCACAATCTGCAATTGTGTAGAATGCGGCAAGGAAGAGCCCGCCACCCCCACCATGACCACGCGCATCTGCTTCATCCGCCACGGCGAGACCGACTGGAACGTCGAAAAGCGCATCCAGGGCCAGACCGACATCCCGCTCAACGAGACCGGCCGCGCCCAGGCGCTGGCGATGGCGTTCAGCGCCGCGCACCACAACTTCGATGCGATCTACAGCAGCGACCTGGTGCGCGCACGCGACACCGCGAGCATGCTCGCCGCCCGGCGCGGCCTGGACATCAAAACGCTGCCGCAACTGCGCGAACGGCATTACGGCATCTTCCAGGGCCTCACCGCGGCGGAAGGCAAGGTGAAATATCCCGGGGCATATGCGCACTACACCGCGCGCGACCCGGACTATGATTTCGACACCGGGGAAAGCATGTACAGCCTCGCCAGGCGCGTGGCCGCCGCCGTGCACGAGATGACGCAACACCATGCCGGGCAAACCCTCGCCGCCGTCACCCATGGCGGTGTGCTCGACATCCTCTACCGAAAATCCACCGGCAAGCCGCTGCACACCCCGCGCGATTTCAGCATCCCCAACTGCGCGCTCAACTGGTTCCATTTTGACCAGCACGGCTGGCACCTCGACGCGTGGGACGACCACCACTACCTCGCCAAGGTAATCAAGGAATCGGCGGAATAAGGGAGTACACCATGTACCGTTTTAGGACACTCCCAGAAACCGTAGCGAGCGGCTTGAGTGCAAGGCGCACGGAACGCAGTGACAGAGACATATCAGTGAGATAGGCGATGGAGCGAGTACCGCGCAACGAAGCAATCGAGCCGCGCAGTAGGTTGCTGGTACTGGTAAGACACGGCAACAGCGATTGGAACCTGAGCGGCCGCTTCACCGGCTGGACCGATATCCCGCTCACCGAAGCGGGCCTCGCCCAGGCCGCAAAGGCGGGTGAACGCCTGGCCAGCGCCGGATTCATGTTCGACGAAGTGCACACCTCGGTGCTGCGCCGCACCAGCGAGACCGCCGAGAGTCTGCTCGCCGCCATGCACCATCCGGCCATCCCGCACCGCGCCACCTGGCGCCTGAACGAACGCCACTATGGCCAACTGCAAGGCATGAGCAAACAAGAAATCTTCGCCGCGTGGGGCGAAGAAAATTACCGCCGCTGGTGGCGCGGCTATTAGTGAAGCGCCGCCCCCGCTCGACCTCGACGATCCGCGCCATCCGCGCTTCGATGCGCGCTATGCAGATATCGCACCCGAGGAGCTGCCGCGCAGCGAAAGCCTTTCCGACTGCCAGCGCCGCCTGCTGCCGTATTGGCAAGAAGTGCTCGCCCCGCGCATTGCCGCAGGGAAAAGGCTGCTCGTCGTCAGCCACGGCAACACGCTGCGCAGCCTGGTCATGCACCTCGACCGCATCGCCCCGCAAGACATCGAAAAAGTCGAGATCCCATCGGGTGTGCCGCTGGTTTATCGTTTCAACACATCGCTCAAGGTTATCAGCAAGGAATGGCTGGAATGGCGCGGGGAAAGGAACTGACACGAAGCTAGCACAAGGCCGCGCAGGAACAGGCGAAATACCTGGCGATGAGTGAGAAGGAAGTGTCGAAAGAGATCAAGCGGCTGGAAAAGAGATGCGGCAAGCCGCGAAGAATCCCGGGTACGAGCGAACCACCGAAATGTGCGACCAGTTGAAGAAAATGCACGAGAGTGTGCTGATTTCGCCGTTGTGAACAGCGCCTATTTATAAAGGCTGCGCCAGACATGGCAGAAAATTTGACTCCGATACTTTTGGTAGGTAGTGTCATATCTCAACTTAGGTGAGAGGGCACAAATGGCGAACGCCGTTTTTAGTGCCGCAAAACATAATGGCTACGAACCGCTGGACGAAAGAACAACTAAAGCTCGCATTTCATCTTTATTGCCAACTCCCTTTTGGTAGGTTGCATAGCCGAAATCCAGAAATTATCCAGCTTGCCAAACTGATCGGGCGAACTCCCGGCGCAGTAGCAATGAAGCTCGTGAATTTTGCTAGCCTTGACCCGGCAATCACCAGCACGGGCCGAGCGGGTTTGGGTAATGCCGGTTCACTAGACAAAGAGGTTTGGGCAGAATTTCATTCGGACTGGGAAAAACTGGCCGTGGAATGCGAAATGCTCAGGCGGAAGCTCGACCACGCATCTACTTCCGTGGATGAAGCCGATGAACAGTTAGTTCCAGAAGATTTCACTGGCGAGACGAAGAGGATAATTACCGAGCAACGTATCAAACAAAACTTCTTTCGTCGCGCTGTTTTAAGCAGCTATCGCGGACGTTGTTGTATGTCTGGTTTATCTGAGTCACGATTGTTGATTGCTAGCCATATCGTGCCGTGGAGTAAAGACAAGGCGAATCGCCTAAACCCAAGTAATGGTCTGTGCCTTTCGGCGATTCATGACAGGGCTTTTGACAAGGGGCTAATTACTCTTACTGACGACTTCAGAATCGTTGTTTCAGAGGAACTAAAACGAAGGAATGAGGCTTTTATTACAAATGTTCTTTTGCCTTTAGATGGCCACATGATTGAGCCTCCTGAGCGTTTTGTGCCCCAAGTAGAGTTTATTGCATGGCATAGGAATATGTTGTTTGTTGATAACCAGAGGAAAGTATAGGAGTGGAATGTGAGCCAAACACAAACCGTAGAATTTTTAGCTGAGCAGCAAGTTAGAGCGATTGTCAGCCGAGGAGCAAATGCGCAGGAAATTTTGCAAGCATTAATAGGCGAGCAAATTGAATCTCGCTTAGAAAGTTGGTTGACTCACGCAAAATTTGAATTTGAGTTATTCGAGCGATATACACACGACTCAAGGCCTCAGATCCCCGGACTCTATTTGAAGCTCCTTCACGGGCGAACGCTTATTGATCTCGAACTCGAGGATTGGGGAGAGGATGGCCCTTGGATCGGCCCCTTGGAATGGTTTCACTGTACATACATGGCGACACTGTGCATAGGATTTGCGCGCGGCGAGGTGTTCGAAAGTAGCACAGGGACAATTTCTGAAGTGCCTTCGCCAATGTATATTTGCCAACAGATGATTTACTACGAAGGTAGCTACTACGGCGATTGGGAGTTACAGGTTATTGGTAATAGGTAGCTTGCGGCCAAGCATGGAAACCTCAGTGGAAACCTCAGGGACAGACCACGAATATTGCCCATGCAAAATCTCGCAACGCTGCGAGGTTTTTTTTCAACTTTCGAAAGCCGCTGCCAGTGCAGCAATCATGCAGGCGTAGTCATGCACATCGGCGCTTTCGCGCGCGCTGTGCATCGCCCACATCGGCGAGCCGACGTCCACACTCGCAAGCCCGAGTTGTGCCGCCACGATAGGCCCGATGGTGCTACCGCAACCCCCGTCGCTGCGGTGCGCGTATTTTTGGCAGGGCATCTTGGCCTTTTCGCAAAATCCGGTGAAGCGGGCGGAGGTCTCGGCGCCGATGAAGAAGCTGCGCGCTATCGAACGTTGCATGTCTTCGAGCACGTGGCAACACGTCTAACTCAACATGAACGCGGTCGCTACCGGCTGGAAGAGATTTACGGACCATACCAGCTTGGGCAAGCTCATCCTTCGTCAATATCATTTTTGCCGGTCACTTTGAGGAAGACGGCTGGCGCGAAGCATTAATCGTCATGCAACGTTCGTTGTCAGTCTTGGCGCACGTGGTAAGCTTTTATAATGTTTAATATTCCCAACACGCTCACCCTGTTGCGCATTGCCTTGGTGCCTTTCATCGCGTTGCGCCTGCTGGAAGGCGCATACGGTACGGCCTGTGTGCTATTCATGATCTCGGCTCTGTCTGACTGGGCAGATGGCGTGATTGCGCGGCACTGGAACCAGCGCACCCGCTTTGGCGCGATTGCCGATCCGCTGGCAGATAAATTAACGATGCTCACGGTTACTCTGCTGCTCACTTTCCAGCATGCGTTGCCTTGGTGGTTTACGCTGGCTGTTATTCTGCGAGATGCGCTGATCGTTGCGGGAGCATTGGCATTTCACTTCCTGATTAGCCAGTTGATAATGGCGCCGAGCCGCATATCCAAGCTCAATACAGCGCTAGCGTATATCCTGCTGGTGACGGTGCTCGCCATTGAGGCTGGCTTCCTGCCCGATGGGCCTTGGCGAGAGGCGCTGCTGTTTGCCACGTTTGCCACCACTGTGTTTTCTGGCGGGCGGTATGTTTATGACTGGGGCCGCAAGGCGATCGAGGCGCGGAAGACTGTCTGATTTGATTGAAAATACATCGGGACGGAGCCCAATTGAATTTGCGAAAAATAATGTCCCCGAGTAATCCCCTTCCTTTCCCGGTTGATTGACAAAAGAACGATCGTTCTCTACGATGCCGTTATCGTTCTGCATGTTGATGCTCGTGCCCCAGGCCGCGAACCAACATCAGCAAGGAGGAACACGCCATGAATCAATCAACCGGACAGATCACCATTTACCAATCCGCCGATGGCTCAATCGCCACCGACGTGAGGCTGGAAAGCGATACCGTCTGGCTGTCGCAAAAACAGATGGCAGACTTGTTTGATAAAGATGTTCGTACGGTTAATGAGCACGTTATCAATGTGTTTGATGAGGGTGAATTGGCGCGTGAGGCAACTATCCGGAATTTCCGGATAGTTCGACAGGAAGGCCAGCGGCAGGTTGAGCGCGAGATCGAACATTGCTTGGTACAACGAGGAGTGGTGGTTTTTCGTGGTCGATGTGTGCGGTGTTCTGACCGATAGCCCTGATGCTGGCGCCTATTGGCGCAAGCTGAAACAGCGGCTGGTGGCGGAGGGCAGTGAAGTCGTGACATTTTGTCACGGGTTGAAACTTGAGGCGCCGGATGGCAAGCAGCGGCAGCTATATACGAACAAGGAGTCATGATCATGCAACCCCAGCCCGCCATTTTTGAAGAACATGAAATCCGTCGCGTGTATGACGAGGCCACGGAAACCTGGTGGTTTTGGGTGGTGGATATTGTGCAGGTGTTGACCCAGCAGCCGGACTATCAAGCGGCTCGCAATTACTGGAAGGTGTTGAAAAACCGGCTGAGCAAGGAAGGCAGCGAGTCGGTTACAAAATGTAACCGACTGAAATTGCCGGCCGCCGACGGCAAGAATTACCGCACGGATGTAGCCACTGCCGAGACCTTGCTGCGTCTGGTGCAGTCAGTTCCCAGCCCGAAGGCTGAGCCGATCAAACTGTGGCTGGCGAAGGTGGGTTATGAGCGGATGCAGGAGATGGCTGATCCGTCGCTTTCGCTTGAGCGCGCCCGCGAGATTTGGCAGAAGCACGGGCGCAGCGAGAAGTGGATACAGCAGCGCATGACCGGACAGGAGACGCGCAATAAACTGACCGATTACTGGAAAGAGCATGACATCAAGGAAGGCGAAGAGTACGCGATCCTTACCAATATCATTCATCAGGAATGGGCCGAGGTGCGGTCATGAGGCGGTGCGCGAATGCGACGGGTGCGGGAATGACCGCATTGCACCTCCTCCCGCAATCGGCTGGCTTCGCCAGTAACGTGTCGGAGGTGCATGTTAAGGGACATAAGGCGATGAAGGGTTTAAAGACGCAAAACCTGCGCGACCACATGAGCGAGGCGGAACTGATATTTACTGCGCTGGCGGAATTGTCCACGCGCCAGATTGCTGAGAGCGTAGAGGCGACCGGTATGAAGGAGAATGAGGCGGCAGCCAAAACTGGCGGCGGTATCGCCAAAAAAGCGCGGCTGGAGCTGGAAGGCAAAACGGGTAAGCGGGTGGTTTCGGCAGAAAACTATTTGCCTCCGGCCAGGAAAAAACTGGCGAAGAAATAAAATACCTGCGAGCCATGAATTCATTGGGGTGAACCCCAATTGAATTGCGGAAAGAATTAAGGCACGCTTTGTTTCAACTATCGAAAGCCGCTAACAGGGCCGCAATCATGAAACCTTCGAGACGGACAAATACATCGGGACGGAGCCCAATTGATTTTTGTTGTTCTGCAGGGTGATTTTCGCGATCCAAGTCGAGATTGAACGGCTGCAGGAAGGAGAAAACCATGAACGAATCCAATGGACAAATCGCTATTTATCAGACCGAGGACGGTCAGACGCAGATTGATGTGCGCTTTGAGCAGGAGACGCTCTGGCTGACCCTGTTACAGATTGCGGAATTGTTTGACCGCGACAAGTCGGTTGTTTCAAGGCACTTGAAAAATATCTTCGACACGGGCGAGTTGCCCAAGGAGGCAACTGTTGCAAAAACTGCAACAGTTCAAACCGAGGGCGGCAGGCAAGTCAGCCGTGAAATCGAATATTTCAATCTGGATGCCGTCATATCGGTAGGATATCGGGTCAATTCCATCAAGGGTACGCAATTCCGCATCTGGGCAACCCAGCGCCTGCGTGAATATCTGGTGCAGGGCTACACGCTGAACCAGCAGCGCCTCGAAGCGCAGCAGGAAAAAATGGACGAGCTCAGGCAGGCGATCGTGTTGTCTGCCCGGTTGATCCACAGCAAGAATTTATCGCCAGACGAGTCGCGCGGCATTCTGACGATACTGGAGAAGTACAGCCATGCGCTGACGGTGCTGGATGATTACGATCACCAGCGCTTGCAGGTGACGGGGACGCGCACGCTGGCGCATGAGAAGATCGCTTACGATGAGGCGATGCGGCAGATATTGCTGTGGCGCAAGCAGGAGAATCTGGGCGGGTTGTTCGGCAATGAAAAAGACGATTCTTTCAAGAGTTCGCTGGAGACTATCTACCAGACCTTCGATGGCAAGGAGCTGTATCCCAGCATCGAGGAGAAGGCCGCAAATTTACTGTACTTCATCGTCAAGAACCATTCGTTCACCGACGGCAACAAGCGCATCGCTGCCGCGATTTTTGTCTGGTTTTTGCAGCGCCATGATTTCCTGTACAACGCGATGGGAGAGAAGCGTATCGCCGACAATGCGCTGGTCGCGTTTACCCTGTTGATTGCCGAGAGCAAGCCGGATGAGCGGGATATCATGGTCAAGGTGATCATCAACCTGATCAACGGCAAGAACGTATGAGCAAAAAGACCGCATTGCCCGGCCAATCGGAGAACTGTTTTGCGGACTTCAAGGGATTCAGCGCAGCCTGATTGAATTTGCGAACAGCGGATACACGTTCTTGTTTCAACTGCCAAAGGCCGCTATCAACGCCGCAATCATGCAGGCGTGGTCATGCACGCCGGCGCGCGCGCGCTGTGCATCGCGCACATCGGCGAGCCGACGTCTACACTGGCGACGCCCCGTCATTCACCGTCACCTTGTGGGTGGGTTCGTAGGCGTTCGGGAAGTTCGCGAGCACATAGCGGTTAGCACCGTATATCTTTTCTGTGGCGGTTGGGGAACTGAAGCCTCGGCCGGACACCAGCAAAAACTACCTGTCCTTCGCCGGTCAAATCTTTACCACCAGGCCGGGGTTGAATTCGTGATTTTCCACGCCACGGGAAGTCACATAGCCCCTCGGGTTGCAGACAACACGGGTGCCGTTCGCCTGATAGTCGAAATTGTCATGCGTATGGCCATGCACCCACAGGCTCATTTTACCGAACAGGTAGTCCAGGTCCGATGCAAAGCATGCCGAGAGCAAATCTGCCTTGTACCTGTCTGCGACCGAGCGCCTGGACGGCAGGTGATGCGTCACCACGACCGTCTTGCCGTCAAATGGGGTATTGATCATGCCTTTAAGCCATGCAAGGGCTTGCTTGTGCAGTTCGATCGAGCGTTCCGGCGTAAAGCGTCCGGACCCTTCGCGTATGATTCGGAAATCGGCCAGGGTCATCTCCCCCGCAGTGGTCGCGTCGTGCAAGAACGCCTCTCCGAACAGGCAAAAGTCGGTCCACAGGGTGCACCCGACAAAGCGCACGCGTTCCTGCCCGTCCCTGGTCCGGATAACGGCTTCATCCTCATCGAGCAGGTGAATGCCGTTTTTCCTGGCCGCGATATGCATCGCAGCCAGCGTCTCGGGCCTGTCCGCGCCATAGAATTCGTGGTTGCCGGGCACATAGACGATGGGTTGTTCCGGAAAGGCATCGCGCGCCCACTGGATGCCCTTGGACGCGTGAGCGATGTCCCCGGCCAGGACGACCACGTCAGCATCCGTCCTGGGTGGCTCGAACGCGGAAAACTCCAGATGTATGTCACTCAGGATATGTAACTTCATGTCGACCTGCCATCAATTTCAGCTTGTTTCGTCATTGTGCCCCGTCGGCATCGACTATGCCGGCAGCGCGGCGAGTTTATTTGTTTCAACTTTCGAAAGCCGCCGCCAGTGCCGCAATCATGTAGGCGTGGTCATGCACACCCGCACTCTCGCGCGCGCTGTGCATCGCCCACATCGGCGAGCCGACGTCCACGCTCGCAACCCCCAGTTGTGCCGCCACGATAGGCCCGATGGTGCTGCCGCATCCGATGTCGCTGCGGTGCGCATATTGCTGGTACGGCACCCCGGCCTTTTCGCAAAATCCGATGAAGCGGGCGGCGGTCTCGGCGTTGGTGGTGTAGCGCTGGTTGGCGTTGGTCTTGATGACCGGCCCGCCGTTCACCCTCACCTTGTGGCCGGGTTCGTAGGCGTTCGGGAAGTTCGGGTTGTAGGCATGGGCCATGTCGGCGCTGATGAAGAAGCTGCGCGCGATGGCACGTTGCCTGTCTTCTTCGTCCAGCTTCGCATGCCCGCTGATGCGGGTTAGCATGTCGGTGATGAAGCTGCTGCCGGCGCCCGCCGCGCTCTCGCTGCCGACTTCCTCGTGATCGAACAGGGCGGTCACGCAGGTGGCGGCCGGTTGCTCGGTCGCGACCAGCGCGGTGAGGGCCGCATAGCAGGAGGCCAGGTTGTCGAGCTGGCGGCTGGCGATGAATTCTTCGTTCGCGCCCCACAGGCAGGCCTTCTGCACATCGTAGACCGCCAGCTCCCAGCTCAGCAGGTCTGCCGCATCCGCTTGTGCGGCATCGGCCAGCAACTTGCGCAACAGTGCTTCGGCGTCATCATTTTCGCCAAGCTGGCCCAGGGTCAGCGGCAGTTCCGTCTGCTTGTTGAGCTTCAGGCCCTGTTCGTTGACATCGCGGTTCATGTGGATCGCAAGATTGGGCAGCCGCACCAGCGGCCGCTCGAAGCGCAGCAGCCGCGTGTGCTGTCCCGCTGGCGTGCGCAGCACGACACGCCCGGCCAGGCTCAGGTCGCGGTCGGTGAACGTGGCCAGTATCGGCCCGCCATAGACTTCCACCGCCAGTCGCGCGAGGCCGTCGCCGGCCAGCGCCGCCCTGGGCTTGACCCTGAACCCGGGAGAATCGGTATGGGCGCCGACGATGCGAAATCCGGTTTCCGTTAACGGCTTGCTGCCCTGTATGAATGCAATCATCGACGCCCCGCCGCGCACCACGTAATAGCGCCCGCCCGCCGCGAGTTGCCAGCGAGCATCCTCTTCGAGCCGGGTGAAGCCGTTCTGCTGCAGGCGCGCCTCGGCGCTCGCCACGGCGTGCCAGGGGCTGGGGCTGGCGTTGATGAAGTTGATTAGATGGGCCAGTTCAAGGGCGGCGGTGCGAGCAATTGGTC
>CAVWTZ010000103.1:0-22311 GCA_963757485.1 uncultured beta proteobacterium | reverse complement strand
AGGGAAACTGGAACCTCTGAATAGCTTCCCTTGCAAAAACGCTTGCAGGCGGTCGCAACTGACTTTGGGAATCGCGAGCACCTGGCGGGAGTCGCGGTATTCGATACCTCAGGAGACAACCTGGCTGCAACCCCTGGCCTGGAGAATTACCTGCGGGGCGCGCTTCCCGCTGTGACTCAGGTGACCTCGAGCAAAATGAAATATGCGAGATTCATCACTTTGAACGGGAAGCTTACCCATCTCTACATCCTACCGCTGCATGGCGATGACCCATCGGAGGTGCCGGGGGCGCTTGCGATTTTTCACGATGCCAGTTTCATCAAGGCGCAGACCTCGCGGCTTTGGTGGGACACGTTTCTGGGTGTGCTGGCCCAGGCCGTATTCATCGCCCTGATCACCCTGCTGATCATCCGCTGGAGCATCATCCGGCCCATTGCCCGGACGGCGAAGTGGGTCAGGGAAATCCGCGCGGGTAAGAGTGCGGAGCGGTCCGGCCTCGACGATGAGGACCTTTTCAAACCCTTGGCGCAAGAGGTGACGCACCTGGCTGAAGCCTGGAAGCCGCCCGGGCCGCGGCAAAGAGGAAGCGCGGCTTCGCGAATCCGCCGACTCACATTGGACGCCGGAACGCTTACGCGTGCACGTGCGGAGCAAGCTGGGAGACCGGCCGTTTCTTTGTGGTTTCCAACCGCGAACCCTACACTCATACTTACCGGGGAGACAACGTGGAGGTTGCCGTCCCGGCGAGTGGTTTGGTCACGGCGATTGAACCTATCTGCGGACCTGCCAGGGCATGTGGGTTCCAGCACCGCGGCGAACCTGGTGTTTTTTACGGCATTGCTGCGCCGCAGCAAAACCAGCGCGGCGATCACGCCCAGCGACCAGACCAGCGCTGCCGCTTCCAGCCACCAGGCATATGCGCTGTATCCCTGCAGCTGCAACGGCGTATCCGCGAGCCGCGCGGTAAATGGCGCAAAGCCCGCGCCCAGCAGGGTAAGCGGCAACACCGGGACGATCATCCAGAACAGTCTGCGTGTCTTCATCTCGACCAGCTGTTTGCCCATCAGCAGCGCCAGCGCCGGAAACATCGGCAGCAGATAGGACGGCAGCTTGGAATCCGAGATGGTGAAGAACACGTAGATGAACACCGCCCACACCAGCAGAAAACGCGCGGCATTGAATGCCCTGGGCCTGGAATCACCGTCCGGAAGCCTGCTGCGGCGCCATGTATTGACCAGCGCATCGAACATCAGCGCCGTCCATGGCAACATGCCCAGCAGCAGGATAGGCACGAAGTAATACCATGGCTGGTAACGCCCGAGCTGTTTGGTGGTGAAGCGCGTGAAATGTTCGTAGATAAAAAATTTCTGGAAGAATTCCGGGTTGGCTTTCATCACCAGATAGAACCACGGTGCGGTGACCAGCAGGAACACCGCCAGTCCGGCCAGCCAGTGCATGCGTTTGAACACCGAGAAATCGCGCTGTACCAATGCATAAAGAAACAGCGCTGCACCCGGCAGCACCAG
Organism: uncultured beta proteobacterium; assembly: GCA_963757485.1. Taxonomy (GTDB): domain Bacteria; phylum Pseudomonadota; class Gammaproteobacteria; order Burkholderiales; family Gallionellaceae; genus Gallionella. Next base: position 20,785 of record CAVWTZ010000103.1, on the reverse strand, counting down.
GCCCATCAAGCCTTTGCTCAGCACCGCCAATCCGAGTGCAGCCCAGGCCAGCACCATCCAGCGGCCGCGATGAATTTCTCCTTCCTGCTGGGCAATCAGCAATGCGACAATACCCAGCGTGATGAAGAACGTGACGCCCATGTCCAGCGTGTTGATATGCCCCATCAACGCGTACAGCATGCTGCTGCCCAGCAATATCGCGGCGTACGCTGCCGCCTTGCGTCCGAACAAACGCATCCCCGCGAACCACACCAGCAAAATACCCGCGAAGCCGGTCAGCGCTGTCCACAACCGCGAAGTCCATTGATGCTCGCCGAACACCTCGTAGGCAATAGCCGTTGTCCAATATTGCAGCGGCGGCTTTTCAAAATACTTCAGGTCGTTCAAACGGGGCGTGATCCAGTCGCCGCTGGCCACCATTTCGCGCGGGATCTCTGCATAGCGTCCTTCGTCCGGCTTGATCAGCTTCCGATATTCGAGATTGGAGAACCAGATCAGCGCGACGGCTATCACCAGCCACCAGATTCGCTTGTTAGACATGTAATCCATGTCTACTTCAATGTCCAACCGGCGCGCAGCTCGCGCGCGGCGGAGAAAGTCCGCTCCAGCTGTTCCGCATCCCCCGCCGCAAGGGCGGAACTCATCCGGTTCAATTCCTCGATGTAGATCTGCAATTCGCTCAACAGGGCTTCGCGATTCCCCATGCAGATGTCCCGCCACATTTCCGGACTGCTGGCCGCGATGCGGGTGAAATCGCGGAAGCCGCTTGCGGCAAAGGAAAGCAGCAGTTCGCTGTTGTCGCGCTGCGCGATGTCGTGCACCAGCGCGAACGACAACAAATGGGGCAAATGGCTCACGACGGCGAATACTTCATCGTGTTGTTGCGGCGTCATCTGGCTCACCATGGCGCCGCACAGTTCCCAGGCGCGGCGCACGCGATCCACCGATACGGCGCTGTTTTCCGGCAACGGCGTCAGCACCACCTTCTTCCACTGGAACAGATCGGATCGCGCCGCCGATGCGCCGCTCTGCTCCGCCCCGGCAATCGGATGGGCCGGAACGAACTGTGCCACCCTGCTGCCGAGTTGCGCGTAAGCCTCGCGCACCACGTTGCTCTTGGTGCTGCCGCCATCGGTGATGATGGTTCGCGGGCCAAGGTGCGGAGCGATGCGCGCCATCAGCTCCGCCATCTGCCCGACCGGTGTTGCCAGCATGACCAGATCGGCATCCGCGACTTCCGCTTCCACATCCTTGCCGATGCGATCGATGATGCCGAGTTGCTTCGCATTGACCAGCGTCTGTTCGCTGCGGCCGAAGCCGACCACCGATTCCACCGCATACGCTTTTCGCAATGCCAGCGCGAACGACCCGCCTATCAGTCCGACGCCGAAAACAACGATTTTCTTGAACAGCTTTGTTGTCATGATTCACTCTGGTATATGAGTTGCCCTGCGGCATCCCGCACCTGCACGCTGACCGGAATTCCGTTGCGGACGCTGTCGGTGACCACGCAGAATTCCTCGAACTGGCCGGCGCAATGCGCAAGGCGGTCCACCGCCTGTTCCAGCCGGATATCAACCGCGATCCCGCCCACGCGCAGGCGTCCCTGTTCGTTGCGCACCATCTTGCCGGTCACATGCGCGGTGATGCCCTGCGGGTCCTGTTTGAACTTGCCCAGACAGAACAGCAGGCTGGCAGAAAGACAGTTCGCCACCGCCGCTGCCAGCAGCCGGGAGGCGTTCGGTCCGGCGCCAGACCCCAGCGGCGGCGGCTCGTCCAGTTGCAGATCGGGCACGCCGGCGAGATCGAATTGCACATTGAACCGATAATCCTGTTGCCGGCTCAGCGTCAACGTGAATTCCATGTCGGCCATGGTGTGCTCTCCTATAATGTGCGGCCAATCGCGTTGGCGATTCCGCCCAGTGTTCCCATCAAATCCTTCAGCTCTTGCGGCGTCAGCGCCTGGTCGGCATCGCACCACGCATCGCACGGGCTGGGATGCATCTCGACCAGCAGACCGTCCGCGCCGGCCGCAACGGCGGCTTGCGACAAGGCGGGAACCATCGACGCCTTGCCGCCGGCATGCGAGGGATCGACGATCACCGGCAGGTGGGTCTCCTTTTTCAGCACCGGGATCGCGGTCACGTCCAGCACGTTGCGGTAGTAGGTTTCGAAAGTGCGGATGCCGCGTTCGCAGAAAATGATGTTGTGGTTGCCGCCCGCCGCGATGTATTCCGCCGACATCAGCCACTCGGAGATGGTCGCGGACATGCCGCGTTTCAGGATCACCGGTTTGTTGATGCGCCCGACTTCCTTGAGCAGGTCGAAATTCTGCATGTTCCGCGTGCCGATCTGGATCACGTCCACGTCATACTCCATGAAGGTGTCCAGCATGCGCACGTCCATCAGTTCTGTCACGATGGGCAATTTGTACGGGCTGGCCGCCTTGCGGAACATGTCCAGCCCTTCCACGCCCTTGCCCTGGAACGTGTAGGGGCTGGTGCGCGGCTTGAACGCGCCGCCGCGCATCAGGCGGCAACCCGCCTCGTGCACGAATTTGGCCGAAAGATCCATCTGCTCCTGCGTCTCCACCGAACACGGACCCGCGATGACCTGAATCTGTTTGCCACCCAGCGGGATGCCGCCGATGTCAATGACGGTGTTTTCCTTGTGCGATTCGCGCGACACGATCTTGTATTGCTTGGCGATGTGCATCGCCAACTCCACACCGGGCAGCGGCGTGAACATTTCCACGGTCAGCGGACGTTCATCGCCGATCGCGCCGATCACCGTGCGCTCGATGCCGCGCGATATGTTTGCTTTCAATCCCGCTGCTTCAAGCCTGCTGACCACTGCACCGATCTGTTCGTCGGTGACGTCTTTCCCCATTACGATAATCATTGCTTCTCTCCAAGGATCTGCCTTAACGCAGACAAAAATTTTTCATTTTCGGTTTCCAGACCGATACTCACGCGCAAATAATCCGGCATCGCGTAATTGGCGATCGGGCGCACGATCACGCCCAGCTCCAGCAGGCGGCGATAAATGCGCATCGCATCCCTTATCTTGAAGCTGACAAAATTGCCGAAGGACGGAATATATTCCAGCCCCAGTTTGGTCAGCCCGTCCGTGATCTGTTTCATGCCGCGCTGGTTCAGCGCGTAGGCTTTCTGCACAAAATCCGTATCCTGGATTGCCGCCAATGCGGCAGCCTGCGCCATGCTGTTGACGTTGAACGGCTGGCGCACGCGGTTCATCATGTCGGCCACCTGCGCATCGGCAAATGCATAACCGATACGCAATCCGGCCAGGCCGTATGCTTTGGAGAACGTGCGTGAAATAATAAGATTTGGGTAGTCCTTGAGCCAGCTGACGCTGTCATAGCGGCATTCAACCGGCAAATATTCGTTGTATGCCTCGTCCAGTACCACCAGTATCTGCGGCGGGAGCGCGCGCATGAATTCAAGCAGTTCGTCACCGGACACGAATGTCCCGGTCGGATTGTTCGGGTTGGCGACGAATACCAGCTTGGCCTGCTGGTCCACGGCGGCTTTCGATATCGCTTTCAGGTCGTGGCCGAATCCGATTGCGGGCACGCTGACACCGGTCGCTCCGACCGCCTGCGTCGCCAGCGGATACACCGCGAAGGCATGGGCGGAGTACACTGCCTTGTCGCCGACCGTCAAAAAAGCGCGCGCGGCCAGTTCCAGCATGTCGTTGGACCCGTTGCCCAGCACGATGCCGGCCTGCTCGACGCCGTAGTGCCGGGAAAGCGCTTCTTTCAGCTCGAAACCGTTCCCGTCTGGATAAAGCGCGATGGTCTTGATCGCCTCTCGCATCGCAGCCACGGCGCGCGGGCTGCAACCGAGCGGGTTCTCGTTCGATGCCAGCTTGACGATGCCGGTGATACCCAGCTCGCGTTCCAGCTCTGAGATCGGTTTACCAGCCTGGTAAGGGGCGATGGCGCGGATGTAGGCCGGAGCCAGTTCACTGTAATTCATATCTGACCTGCAGGGGTGATCAACTAAATTGCGACCGGATACGAACCCAGCACCTTCACGAAAGCCGCCACTTTTCCGAGTTCGGCCAACGCGGCAGCCACCTTGGTATCGGCCTGATGGCCTTCGATATCGACATAGAACACATATTCCCAGAGCCCCGAACGCGCCGGGCGCGATTCAAGCTTGGTCATGCTGACACCGTGTCTCGCCAGCGGCACCAGCAGATCATGCACCGCACCCGGACGGTTTGGGGCAGACATCACCAGCGATGTCTTGTCGTTGCCGGAGGGCGCGACCTGCTGATTGCCCAAAACCAGGAAGCGCGTGGTGTTGCTGGCGTCGTCCTCGATGTTCTCGACCAGCACCTGCAAACCGAACAGTGCCGCCGCCTGGTTGCCGGCTATCGCCGCGCTGTGCGGATTTGCTGCGGCAAGCCGCGCCGCTTCGGCATTGCTGGCGGCCGGTATGCGCGCCGCATGGGGCAAATGGGTATTCAGCCAGCCCTGGCATTGTCCAAAGGATTGCGGGTGCGAATACACCGAGTTGATCGAGCTCAATTCACCGTGCTGGCCGAGCAAACATTGATGGACCGGCAATTTGACTTCGCCGCATATCTGCAGCGTGCTTTGCATCAAAAGATCCAGCGTGCGTCCGACCGCGCCTTCGGAAGAATTTTCCACCGGCACCACACCGTAATGCGCGGCACCGCTAACCACATCGCGGAACACCTCGTCTATGGTCGGGCACGGGTGTTCCTGTATCGCGCTGCCAAAACGTTTCAGCGCCGCCGCCTCGGTGAAGGTGCCTTCCGGTCCGAGGTAGGCTATCGTCAGCGGTGCTTCCAGCGCGCGGCACTGCGATATGATTTCGGTGAACAACCGGGCAACAGCGGTATTGCTCAATGGCCCGCTGTTTTGATCCTGCAGGCGCTGCAGCACCTGTGCCTCGCGCTCCGGGCGCAGCACCACGCCATCCTCCTTGAGATGGCCGACCTGCTGCGCCAGCGCGGCACGCCGATTGACGAGCATCAACAGTTCGTCATCCAGCTGGTCGATCTGCTCGCGGAGTTGTATTAATTTCTCGCTCATGATTGCCCGGTGTTTCAAGTTCCCGTTTAAAGTTCCTTCAGCAAAGGCAGATCGCGCACCATCAGCACGCCCGGAATCGCGCCGATTTGCGCGATCAGTTTATCCGGAATTGCGCTGTCTGTATCCACCAGCGTATAAGCCATCTCGCCGCGCGACTTGTTCATCATGTTGTGGATGTTGATGCCCGCGGCAGCCAGCGTCGTCGAAATCTGCCCCAGCATGTTCGGCACGTTGGCATTGGCGATCGCGAGGCGGAAGGCCGATTCGCGCGGCATGTTGACGTTGGGGAAATTCACGGTATTGGCTATGTTGCCGTGTTCAAGGTAATCGCGCAGCTGGTCCGCCACCATCACCGCGCAATTGTCTTCCGCCTCCTGGGTCGAAGCGCCCAGATGCGGGAGCGCGATCACGCCGGGATTGTTCTGTGTCTTGCTGCTCGGAAAATCGCAGACGTAGCAGCGCAGATGTTTGCTTGCCAGCCCGGCCAGTACCGCATCCTCGTTGACGATCGCATCGCGCGAAAAATTCAGCAGCACACTGCCCGCCTTCATCTCCGCCACACGCTTCCCGTCGATCAGGTCGCGCGTGGAGTCCAGCAGCGGCACATGCAGGGTAACAAAATCGCTGTGCCTGAGCAGCTCTTCCACGCTGTTCGCCTTCTTGACCTGCGAAGGCAGGCCCCATGCCGCGTCCACGGTGATCTCCGGATCGAACCCGATCGCGTTCATGCCCAGGCCGATCGCGGCATCCGCCACCAGCCGACCGATCGCACCCAGGCCGACGATGCCCAGCGTGCGTCCGCGCAGCTCGGTACCCGCATAATGCTTTTTGCCTTCTTCGACCAACTTGTGCAGCGTCTCGTCGTCGCCCTTGAGGCTCGCCGTGAAATGCAGCGCCGGGACGATGTTGCGCGAGGCCATCAGCATGCCGGTGATGACCAGTTCCTTGACCGCATTCGCGTTGGCGCCCGGCGCGTTGAACACCGGCACGCCGCGCTCGCTCATCTTGTCAACCGGCACGTTGTTGGTGCCGGCGCCCGCGCGCGCGATGGCCAGCACCGTCTTCGGGATGTGCATCTCATGCATGTTGTAGGAGCGCACCAGTATCGCATCAGGCTCGGCAATCTCGGTGCCGGTGACATAGCGCTCTGCAGGGAACCGGTTCAGCCCGACCGGTGAAATCCTGTTCAGCGTGAGTATCTGGAAGGTCTTAGCCATGCTGGACACCTTTCTCAACCCTTGTTCTTGGCGAACTCGTTCATGAAGTCGACCAGCGCCTGCACGCCTTCCAGCGGCATCGCGTTGTAGATCGAGGCGCGCATGCCGCCCACCGAACGATGCCCCTTCAGTTGCAACAACCCCCGCGCATCGGCCTGTTTGAGGAAGTCGCCATCCAGATTCGCATCCTTCAGCGTAAAGGGCACATTCATGCGCGAACGGTCGGCCTTGTTCACCGGACAGTGATAGAAACCGTTGCTGGCATCGATCGCGGCATACAAAAGTTGGGCCTTCGCGATATTGGTCTTTTCCATTTCGCCGATTCCGCCGTTCTTCTTCAGCCACTGGAACACCAGCCCGGCCATGTAGATGCCATAGGTCGGCGGCGTGTTGTACATCGAGTCGTTATCGGCATAGGTCTTGTAATCCAGCAAAGTCGGCAGGCGCGGATCCGCATGACCGACCAGATCCTCGCGCACGATCACGATGGTGAGACCCGCCGGGCCGATGTTCTTTTGCGCGCCCGCGTAAATAAGCCCGTATTTCCATACATCAACAGGACGCGACAGGATGCATGAAGACATGTCCGCCACCAGCGGCACATCGCCGGCATTGGGAGTCCAGTTGAATTCGACGCCGCCTATGGTTTCGTTCGGCGTGTAGTGAACATAAGCCGCATCCTTGTCCAGCTTCCATGCATCGAATGCGGGAACATAGCTTGCATTCCTGTCGCTATTGTTCGCGACCACGTTTACCAGGCTGAATTTCTTCGCTTCGCTGATCGCCTTTTTCGACCACTCTCCGGTGTTCACGTAGTCTGCAGAGAGCTTGCCGCGCAGCAGGTTCAGCGGGACCATAGCGAACTGCAGGCTGGCGCCGCCCTGCAGGAACAGCACCCTGTAGTTGGCGGGTATGCCCATCAACTCGCGCAGATCCGCTTCGGCCTGCGCCTGTATGCCCATGTATTCCTTGCCGCGATGCGACATTTCCATCACCGACATGCCGCTGCCATGCCAGTCGATCAATTCCGCCTGTGCTTGCTGCAAAACCGCTTTTGGCAACACTGCCGGGCCCGCGCTGAAGTTGTAGATCGTCATGTGTTATCTCCTTAAAAAAATGTGAGCGGAGAAGAGAGAAGGGAGCAGGCGCAAACCCGCAATCCCGCCTTTACCTCCTAACCCTTCCCGCCATTACTCTTCTTCCGGTTCGGCGATGCGGCTCAAGCCGGCCAGTTTCTCGCCTTCCTCGACATTCATCAGCGTGACACCCTGGGCGGTGCGGCCCATCTCGCGTATTTCCTTTACACGGGTGCGGATCAGCACGCCGCTGGTGCCGATCAGCATGATCTCGTCATCCGGCTCCACCAGCGTCGCGGCGACCACCTTGCCGTTGCGCTCCGAAGTCTTGATCGCGATCATGCCCTGCGTGCCGCGGCCGTGGCGGGTGTATTCGGTGATCGGGCTGCGCTTGCCGTAACCGTTCTCGGTCGCGGTCAGCACGCTCTGCTGCTCGTTCTCGGCGACCAGCAGCGAAATCACCTGCTGCTTGGGCGCAAGCTTCATGCCGCGCACACCCCGCGATGCGCGTCCGGTCGGACGCACATCGTTCTCGTCGAAACGCACCGCCTTGCCGCCGTTGGAGAACAGCATCACGTCATGCTTGCCGTCGGTCAGCGCAACGCCGATCAGATGGTCGCCCTCGTCCAGGTTGATCGCAATGATGCCGCGCTTCATCGGGCGGGAGAAATCGTTCAGCGGGGTTTTCTTCACCGTGCCGTCGGCGGTGGCGAAGAACACATATTTGTCCTCGACGAATTCGCTTACCGGCAGCACCGCGTTGATCTTCTCGCCCTTTTCCAGCGGCAGCAGGTTCACGATCGGCTTGCCGCGCGAGATGCGGCTGCCCTGCGGCACCTCATAGACCTTGAGCCAATACACCCGGCCGTGATTGGAAAAACACAGAATGTAGTTGTGGGTGTTGGCGATGAACAGGCTGTCGATGAAATCGTCTTCCTTGGTCGCGGTTGCCTGCTTGCCGCGCCCGCCGCGCTTCTGGGCCTTGTATTCATCCAGGGGCTGCGACTTCATATAGCCGCCATGCGACATGGTGACCACCACGTCCTGCGGCGCGATCAGGTCTTCCATGCTCATGTCCTGGGTATGCGTGATGATCTCGCTGCGGCGCTTGTCGCCGAACTGCGCTTTCACCGCCGCCAGTTCGTCATGGATGATTTGGGTGACGCGCTCCGGCCTGGCGAGGATGTCGAGCAGGTCGGTGATCCTGTCCATCACCTCGCGGTATTCGCCGACGATCTTGTCCTGTTCCAGCCCGGTCAGGCGTTGCAGGCGCAGCTCCAGTATCGCCTGCGCCTGCGCGTCCGACAAGTGATAGCTGACCGCATTGCCCGTGCCGGTCAGACCGTACTCGGGCAGCAGGCCATCCGGACGCGAAGCGCCGCTGACGCGGCTGAGCATGTCCTCCACCAGCGAAGAGCGCCAGCCGCGTTCCATCAGTCCGCGCTTGGCATCGGCAGGCGTCGCCGCAGCCTTGATCAGCGCGATGATCTCGTCGACGTTGGACAGCGCCACCGCCAGCCCTTCCAGGATATGGCCGCGCTCGCGTGCCTTGCGCAATTCGAAAATGTTGCGGCGCGTGACCACTTCGCGGCGATGGCGCAGGAACGCATCGATCACCTGTTTGAGATTCAGCAACTTGGGCTGGCCGTCGACGATGGCGACCATGTTGATGCCGAAGCTGTCCTGCAGCTGGGTGTCCTTGTATAGCTTGTTGAGTATGACATCGGCGTTCTCGCCGCGTTTCAACTCGATCACCGCGCGCATCCCGGACTTGTCCGATTCGTCGCGGATCTCGGAAATGCCTTCTAGACGTTTTTCGCGCACCAGTTCTCCGATCTTGATCAGCAGGTTGGCCTTATTCACCTGGTAAGGCAGTTCGTCGATAATGATGGCTTGGCGCTCGCCCTTGCCGATGTCCTCGAAATGGGTGCGCGCGCGCATGATCACCCGGCCACGGCCGGTGCGATAACCCTCTTTCACGCCGGCCAGGCCATAGATGAATCCGGCGGTCGGAAAATCCGGTGCGGGCACGTATTCGATCAGCCGCTCGATGTCCATGTCGGGGTTGTTCAGCAGCGCAAGACAGGCATCCACCACCTCGCCCATATTGTGAGGCGGAATGTTGGTCGCCATGCCCACCGCGATACCCGACGAACCATTCACCAGCAGGTTGGGAAAGCGCGACGGCAACACCAGCGGCTCGTGCTCGGAACCGTCGTAGTTGGGTCCGAAGTCGACTGTTTCCTTGTCCAGATCGGCGAGCAATTCATGCGCAATTTTGGCCATGCGGATCTCGGTGTAACGCATCGCCGCCGCGTTGTCGCCGTCCACCGAACCGAAGTTGCCCTGCCCGTCCACCAGCGGATAGCGCAGCGAGAAATCCTGCGCCATGCGCACGATGGTGTCATACACCGCCGTGTCGCCGTGCGGATGGTACTTACCGATCACGTCGCCGACGATACGCGCGGACTTCTTGTATGCCTTGTTCCAGTCGTTTGACAGCTCGTGCATCGCGAACAGCACGCGTCTGTGCACCGGCTTCAGGCCGTCACGCACATCGGGAAGTGCGCGTCCGACGATAACGCTCATTGCATAGTCCAGATAGGACTTGCGCATCTCCTCCTCAAGACTGACGGGGTGTGTTTCCTTGGCGAATTGTTGTTCCATGACTGACCTAATTATTGTTGCAAGAACGATTGGACCGGCTGGCTGCCGACGCAATAATCAAAGCGAACATTTTAGCACAGCGGGGTTGCTCTGAGGCATTCGACCGACAAGACCTTATATTTGGCTAATGCCGCAAGTTTTGTTAGAGTCGCAGCCTCATCAATCAATATCGTGCACCTGCAGGCCATGACCAACGCCGACCCCATCGAACTGGAGAAGTTCTCGCAACTGGCCCACAAATGGTGGGACCCGAACAGCGAGTTCAAGCCGCTGCACGACATCAACCCGCTAAGACTGGGCTATATAGACCGCCTCGCCGGCCTGGCCGGAAAGACCGTGCTGGATGTCGGTTGCGGCGGCGGCATCCTGTCGGAAAGCATGGCGGGATTGGGCGCCAATGTCACCGGTATCGACCTGTCGGACAAACCGCTGCAAGTCGCCCAGTTGCATCTGCTGGAAAGCGGCATGCATGTCGAGTACCGCAAGATCGCCGTGGAAAAGCTCCTTGAAGAACAGCCCGGCCACTACGACATCGTCACCTGCATGGAAATGCTCGAGCACGTGCCCGATCCGCAAAGCGTGATCACGGCCTGCGCCCAACTGGTCAAACCGGGCGGCTGGGTATTCTTCTCCACGCTGAACCGCAATCCGAAGTCCTACCTGTTCGCAGTAATCGGCGCAGAATACATATTGAACCTGCTCCCGCGCGGCACGCACGACTACGCCAAATTCATCAAGCCGTCCGAACTCGCGCAATCCTGCCGCAATGCCGGGCTGAATCTGGTTGACCTGACGGGCATGAGCTATAACCCGCTCACCAAAATCTATTCATTGGGCAACAATACCGACGTGAACTACATGGTCGCCTGCCACAGAGACCTTGAATAACCTGCTGCGCAGTCAACCTGATGGAACTACTAGCCATTCCACCAGGCCGCCAATAAACTTCAACCGAGTGGCTGGTTATGCCGTGTTGCCCGCTCAGTTGCATCTCGCCGGGCTGCACGGTGTGTCCCGCCGGTCATTGCGCGGCGCCATGCATATTGATCTGCTCGTGACGGCTGTTCAAAGGCCCCTGGCATGATCAAAGCCGTACTTTTTGACCTGGACGGCACCTTCGCCGACACCGCCCCAGACCTGGCCGCCGCACTCAACCACGCGCGCGCGATGCGCGACCTGCCGCCGCTGCCTTTGCCGGCATTGCGCCCGCAAGCCTCGCACGGTTCGCGCGGCCTGCTCAAGGCCGGCTTCGGCATCGATCCGGATCACCCGGACTACAACGCGCTGCGCGACATCTTTCTCGACTACTACGCAAACAACATCTGCGTGCATAGCCGGTTGTTCGATGACACAGCCAAGCTTATCGAGACCCTGGAACAGCACGGCATCAAGTGGGGTATCGTCACCAACAAGCCGCACCACTACACCGTGCCGCTGATGCAGGCGCTGGGCTATGCCGAACGCGCCGCCTGTCTGGTCAGCGGCGACTCCTACGCCCATGCCAAACCGCATCCGGAACCGCTGCTCAAAGCCTGCGAGCTTATCGGCGTCGCCGCTGCGGAGTGCCTGTATCTGGGCGACGATCTGCGCGACATGCAAGCCGCAAACTCCGCCGGAATGCGCGGCATCATTGCCAACTACGGCTATGTCAGCCACGACGCATCGATCGAAAACTGGCATGCGTATGGCAGCGTAAACACTCCCGCGGAACTTCTTGCTTATCTGACCCTCTGAGTCTCTGTTACAATCTGCTTCACTCGCGACGGGAAAATGCCTTTAGAACCGTAGCGAGCAAGCTAGAACAGCATTTCGAACCGGGGACGACTTGGCTTCGACGTGGGTTACAAAGCAGCGTAGGGCATACCGAGGACCCGCCACCTCGTAAATCAGCTGGAAAAAACTAGTCGCAAACGACGAAACGTACGCTTTAGCAGCTTAGTCTGCTAGACCTCACACCCTGCTGTCTGTGGAGGGGCTCGAAGCCGCAAGGCCGAGATGAGTGAGGTAATAAACACAGAATCGTGCCGGTCAGGGTCACTTTGATCGGAGCTAAAACCAAGGTGACTCGTCCTTTACCAGCCCGCCGGTTGGCGTGTACGGGATCAAATCAAATAACATGGCTAAGTATGTAGAACTATCTGTAGAGGACTTGCGGACGCGGGTTCAATTCCCGCCGTCTCCACCAATAACATAAGGTCAACGCTTATCCGTTGGCCTTATTTTTTGCGTATCGCCGCGTATCCGTGGGGGTTCGTGCTAACTCTTGCGGACTTCAACTCGCGTCATCCAGTCACGATTTGGTCACGTTTTTCTCTCTGTGCGCCGGTATTCTCCACACCCCCTACCGCTTGCCCATGGGCGAAGTCCGCAAGACGGAATTTTTATTCATCACAAATTCAATCAATTATGCGCGAACTCGGATGAACGGTTCTGAAACGGAATTGGTAGGCGGAGGGAATACGGGCTGCTGGATACCGGACATCGCCCAATTTACCCTATCGACACAGTCGGTGGGAAATCCGAAAAGACCTTCAACGTTAAATTGAGGAGCAGGCCGCTTCTGGCCTGTCCTTCTCGAATGAATGGTTAGACAGCACTTTGGCCCTCTTCGCCCAAACGCTGCACAACTTCGTTCATAGTGTAATGGACGAATTGTTTGCCCAGTTCCGTCAAAACGTACGGTTTTGAATCCTCAAATGCGGACTCCATTGTTCCAGCAGCGACCTTGCGATTACGTACGGGTCGTTTTCGGAGAAAACGACCATCATGGGTCGTCTCTCGTTCTTCCTTGATCACCCCACCAGTACTCAAGTCACGGATGAGTAGCTTGTATAGATCGGCATCTGCGGAGTCTTCACGGGTCGGGGGACCGTAAAGATCCCCATATTTCATAGCGCGTGGCACCGGGGTTGCTGTAAATTTCGCGCATTACTGCGAAGTGAACCTCATGGTAAAGCGAGAGCCAATCCACAAATAGACGGACAACATCGTCGGAGCAAACACGCGTACCTGCTGCATTTGTGACAAGGTTCGCAATGTAGCGCCGCTTGTCTTCAGTTTCTGCTCTGTCCCAAGCACGAAAAGAGCTACGTATGATACTAAGGTACTCTTCGCTTGTAATCCTTTCGTCGATAGCTTCTCCAGGCTGTCGAAACGCCCGGCAACTTCAGACAATGTGGTCGACAGTCTCTCCATCTTTTTCGAATGTTCTTCGAGCCAGCGTGTTTGAAGATTATCCTTTTCAATTCCTCGTTGATCTGTTTTAAGGCTCGCTGCTGCACTGATGAATCCTCCGACCCAAGGAACACTCCCGAGGGCGGCAAGAATAAATTTTTCGACTACACGTCTTCGGGTGGTAATGGAGGTCTTAGCCAATGCACCTTGAATAGCGACAAGCGCGTGGTCTTCTGGAACAATCGGATCAGTGGTCATATAATGTGTTGTTTAACGCTAAGTGGCTGCGCGCTTTTGGGGGAAGGTTCCTACCCAAACTTAGGTATTTATTTCGATGCGGAAGTCTGCGCGGCAACATTCATTTTGTCAAAGCGAATGCCCCTCCCACACCAACGGCGGATCAGCCGCCAATTCCAGCAACGTGATGTTATCCGGTAGCGTGTCGTCCAGAATCGCCGCGACCGTCCATGGCGGCAGCATGGTCAGGTTGATCATCCGGCTGACGTAGCTGTTGTCCACTCCCTCACGGGCCGCCAGTTCACGCATTGTTTGCACCTCGTCTGATTCCAGCATGGCCAGCCAGCGATGGCCGCGCGCGAGCGCCAGTTGCATGGCCGTTGGATCGAGGGGTTTCTGCGGCTTGCCTGCTTCACCGTTGGGTAGCGTGATTCGCCTGGAACCACCGCGTCGCCGAATATGGATCGGAATGTTCAGCGTCAGTTTGCCATCGCTGGACGCAATGATATCGGTCGCGCCGTTGATTTTTACCGTGGTCATGCCAGCACCTCATCTTCCGCCTTGGCCGGTTGCAACTCCATCACCACCTGCTCGATGCCGTTGGCGCGCAGCCGCAACTCGATGTTGGTAGGCGACACAATAACTTTCTCCACCAGCAGTTTTACGATCCGCGCCTGCTCTGTCGGGAACAACTGGTCCCATATGACGTCCAGCCGCGTCATCGCAACCGTGACCTGCGCCTCGTCGAGCGCGTTGTTGAGTGCGATGGCCTGCGGCACGATTTCGCCGATCATCGCGGGCTGGCGCATGATGGCGCGCAGCTGATCGAGCACCGTAGTTTCGAGTTGGGAGGCAGATAACCGTGGCAGGCCTGATGCACCGGCAAACTCCTTGGCATCGCGTTGCGGGATGTAATACCGATAACGCCGCCCGTTCTTCTTGGTGGTATGCCATGGCGACAGCGCACGCCCGTCATTGCCGAACACTATTCCCTTGAGCAGATATGGCACCTTGGCGCGGGTGGCGTTGCCGCGCACACGACCGTTGCTGGAAAATATTGCTTGTGCGTCATCCCACAGTTTGGTGTCAATGATGGCTGTGTGCTCTGCCGGATACCACTGCTCCTTGTGGCGCAACTCGCCGAGGTAGGTCCGGTTGTTGAGCAGCTTGTAGATCAGGCTTTTGTCGATCGGCTTGCCCTCGCGAACCTTGCCGTCCTGTGTGACCCATGCCTTGGATGTGGCGCCATCCAGACGCATCTCCCTGACCAGCAGCGTGGCCGAGCCGATCTCCACAAAGCGCTTGAAGATGTGCCGGACCAGTTTTGCCTCCTTGTCGTTGGGGACAAGGCGTCGGTTTTCGACATCGTAGCCCAGCGGCGGGATGCCGCCCATCCACATTCCCTTCTTCTTGCTGGCGGTGATCTTGTCGCGTATGCGCTCGCCGGTCACCTCGCGTTCGAACTGGGCGAAGGACAGCAGGACGTTGAGCATCAGCCGGCCCATCGAGGTCGTGGTATTGAATTGCTGCGTGACCGACACGAACGATACGCCTAAACGCTCGAACACTTCGACCATCTTGGAGAAGTCTGCCAGGCTACGGGTAAGGCGGTCGATCTTGTAGACCACCACGATATCCACCTTGCCGGCCTCGATGTCGGCCATCAGGCGTTTCAGCCCCGGACGCTCCATGTTCCCGCCGGAAAATGCCGGATCGTCGTAATCATCTGCAATCGCTATCCAGCCCTCAGCGCGCTGGCTGGCGATGTAGGCATGCCCGGCATCGCGCTGAGCATCAATGGAATTGTATTCCTGATCCAGCCCTTCCTCGCTGGACTTGCGGGTATAGACGGCACAGCGCAAGCGGCGCTTGATCATTTCGCTCATTTCCCGGCTCCCTTCTTCTGCTTCTTCACATGCTGCTGGGTACGCAGGCCGAAGAACAGCGGTCCGGACCAGCGGGTGCCGGTAATCTCGCGGGCGATGACGGACAGGCTGTCGTAGCGCCGCCCCTCGTATTCATACTTGCCATCGACTTCCACAGTCACTCGATGCTCGAACATCCTGATACAGCCGGGTCAGGACGGTACCAACCGGCGGAATGTAGTGCTTGCTGGGGGTGATGAGCTTGCCTCGCTCCATCAACGTCTCGATGCGCCGCTTGTTGCTTTCCAGCATGTTGCGATCCACTTTGCGAAACTCGATCATTTGCAGCTTGTTGGCAATCCGGCGCTCCAGGAACTGGCGATTGTGCGTGGGCGTTTCGGCGCCGAACAGGCGCTTCCACAATGCCTTGATCGCGGGCATGTCCAGGCTCGGCAGATTGTTGATTTGCGCCACGACCGATGGTGGCGTGGTGAATTGAGTGGTTCTGGCGTTCATTTTGACCCTTTCATTCTCTGGTTGTTGGGGTCTCCATGAACGCTTCGTCCAGGCGGAATAGCAAGTTCAAACTCGCTCTCTGTCGAGGGGTTTTGCGGGTGGGTGGTTTGGGGCATGTGCAGGCGCGCAACGCCGCGAGCCAGCAGCGTTGCGACTTCCTCCCTGCGTTGCTCCGACGTCATCCGGTCAGGTGGGGTCTGTTTCACATCCATCATGGGTATCACTCCGTTTCTGTCCAACTCGTTGATACCGAGATTGTCCAGCACGCCCTTAAACTGTGCCATGAGGGAATTTAGGTGACTTACGTGCGATTAATGCTTGATGCGGAAACCGAGGTTAAATGAGGTTCATTTTTTTATTGGAAACTGACCGTTGCGAATGAAGCGATCGAAGGTATCTTCCTCCGGTTCTTCTTCATCGTGCTGCGGCTTTTGCCACTCGGCATCCGGCATCAACAACAAGGTCAGCGTGTAGTCATACTTTCCCGCGCCCCTCGTCATCTCGGTCAGCGGCATGGTTGACGGCTCGCGTGGGAACCAGAGCCGCGCCTCCGTCGATTGCGTCTGGCTGGTGATTTCACAGTTGTCGCTGTGGGCTAGCGCACTACGTGGCAGTTCGATGGTTCGCTTGCGGGTGGCGAAACATGCGCCGGACTTGAATGCGGCCTGGTTTGCTTTGGCCCACAGCATGTGGTCGTCACGGCTGGCAACTAGGACTGCACGCTTGGCGGCAATTTCAGTCCAACGCAAGGCTGCTGCAGTAAGCGACGTGCCATAACGATCTGCACAGTGGCCAAGCAGATCGAAACTGACAGGCTGTCCATCGACTTGCCTGCGAAAATCGTCCAGCGGCATCAATAGCGTCGAGGCAAACAAGTCGGCCTCGGTTTCAATATCTTGCTTGCCATCGCCGGTTTCGATGTCATCGTCCCCGCACTCGAATAGATCCTGCTGCTGGCGGTGCAGCAGGTAATGACCAAATTCGTGGGCGACCGTGAAACGCTTGCGGCCTTCGGAGTTGACCTCGCTGTTGTATAGAATCAGCCATTTTGAACGTGTCTTGTTCGCAGCCAGCATTCCTTCAAAGCCGTCGAGGTCTTGACCATCGACTTTGTCTATTGGTGAATCCGGGAAACATTGACGCGAATATTCCACGGCCACCTGATCCACCTTGACTGGGAAACGTTCGGTGCCCAGCACAAGGTTGAGCATGGACGAGATGCGATTGGCCTCGGCCATCGGCTTTTTTACCTCGCTCATTCCTTGTCCCAAGAGTCAAGGATTTTGCGGATCTGCTTCTTTGTTCCTTCCGGCATAGTTTTGTACTTGCGGAAAAACGCCTCGTCTTTAACCGCCTGGTCAGGAGTCGCAATTGACTCGGTCAACAGGAATTCGGTTGTTACTTCGAGCACGGCAGCGATCTTGCTGATTTTTTCTGCAGATGGTTTGGGGTCATCCTTGTTTTCCAATTCCCATATGTAACTCTTGCTGGAATCAGTCAGTTCGGACAGTTGCTCGAGACTGAGTTCTTTCTGCTTGCGCAGCGCACGTATCTTGTCACCTAGGGGTGATGGCACTTTCGCCTCCTTATTTGTTATCAATGACGACAAAATAGTACCACTTAACCGAACGATTGCGTACCTGCTTGACAAACTACTATCCAATCATAAATAATTCGATTTGTTCGGTATGCCGAACGCTATCGGTCTGCACACCCCAACAATAAAAAGGGGCCGCCCGGGCTGAATTTCACCCGATAAACTCTTCAGGAAGGGGTTGTAGATGAACGACGCAGAAAACTTAACTAAGCTGATGGGCCATCTGCCACCCGTCGTATTCCGTGATTTTGTGACTGACGAATTCAGCATAGATCTGCCACAACTGGATACAAAAAAGCCGAAGAAAAAACAGCGCGAAATCCTAGACGCTGCGCTGTCAACAATTGATGTGGGCCTTCGGCAAAAAATTGAGGAGGCCGCCGAACGAATTGTGCTTCTGTCCGATGGGGCAGGTCAAGATGTGGTCGACGGCTTTCGCGATGGCATTTTTGACGACAATGATCTGAAAGCATTTGACGCCCTGCGTAACCAATATGAGCGAGCCCTCTGGCTCCGTACAAATGCACCAGAACTGTTCAATGAAGCGTTGGATGCACGTCAGGCTGATATATTCCGCCAGAGTGTGTCCTGCTACTCGGGTTTCATTGCGCCAAAAAATCTCGCCGTGGTTACCGACCCAGCTGCCAAGGACGCATTTCACAACAGTGTAGCCCATCAATTGGGCTGCGAAAAAAATGCTGTCGCAGTGCAAATTTTCAAGCGGCTGAGGCCAGACTCGCAAACTGGAGAAGAAGTTGACCTCTACCAAATCAGCGTTCACCACAATCGTCCACCGGAAATCATGGACTGCGTACAGGATAGCGAGCTCATATCCCAAGAGGTAATACGTGCCGAATCGTCCCACATTACCTATGAACCATCCAATGGGTATCTCGAGGTACTATCGAAAGACTCTGATGGCCGCGAAGCGTTGGCCAGAATCGTTGCCGATACACTGCTTCAGTCACCCATCACTGGAGAGAAAATACCACTCAAGCAATACGATTATCAAAGCCTTGCTGCGCCGCGAAATTTTGACCTTTCAGGTGAAGAAATCGTCGCATCGGTCAAGGTTACCGAACTAGGCTATTCAGTCTCCAACCGCACTCTGACAGTCAAAATTTGGGCAACGGATGTTGATGATATTTACACTGCAGCAAAATCGATCATTACACCAACGTTTTCCTTCAGCAACCATCTTCTGACCTACGCAAAGCTGTCAATCCGCCTGAAAAAATCCGGTAAGGATCGCGCGCGCACCATTGCGGTTATCCTGCGTGAAGACAACAAGTGCAACATCAAGACCAAGCGCGAAAAAGATCGTGCGCTATGCGATCGCTTGCTCGCAAAATGGCATCTGGTAAAGGAGATCGGTGATGTCGAAAAACAGCATCTCAACACAATCGCTGCTTGAGTTGATCGGCCTTTTCGATCGTTGCGGCCAGCCGATAGGCGATGGCAATGGTCAGCGTACCTATGGCATACCGTCTTGGGAAATTACCGCTCATACTTCATTGTCGCCGCAGTTGGTCGCGGCATGGACCGACCGCGTCGGCTATGCCAGGCATTTTCCGGCAACACGCGATGATGAAGAAATCGCGATGGAGTTGAAGGAAGATGATGACCCATCTCGCTACAGCTATCGATGTCCAGAGACTTTTCGGGTGAAATATGTCGCTGCCGATGATGTTGCCATACACTCGGTCAAAGCAGCCAAACTATTGCATGCCATAGCCGAATTGATGAATATCCCACAAGCACTGCGCAAGGGAATAGATGTCTCCCCTGTAGCAGGTGGACTTTGGCATCTCGGTAAGGCAAGAATTGGTGCCGCTCACACCGACGTCTGGCTTGTGCGTGATCTATCCACATCCATCGTTGATGTATTTCGCCATTTCAGTTCACCCTCCATGCCGGATCAAGGGCTCATCCTGTCGTCAGGTATGGCGTTGCCAGAATTTGTCAGGCCACCGAAAAACTACCGCTTTGCCTCGCTCCGAGATGTGATCGTCGACTACGCCCCAAAGCCTTCCATAGACATGGATCTTCTCAATCGCATTCTGGCAACACCGGCGGACGGAACTTTGCGGCCGGTTCTGCCTGTTCATTTCGACGAATACACCAACACGCTCACCATTCGCGCCAAGGCCAAACCCTGGGTTATAAAGGGAGAGCGCCAGTCTGCAGCAGTAAAGTATATGTTCGAGCAAGCAATCAACGACAGATGGGTACTAGCACCTGATGAGATTCTTGGTGCAATCTATCCGGACAAGAAAACGGCCCGCAGCCAAAGAATGCAGAACCTTTTCAGCGGCAATGCCGAATGGGAGGACTACATAGTCAACCCAGAGAAAGGCAAATACAGTTTCAAACTTGAATGAACCAGCAGCAACTATCTCCATCATGCAAAACCGCCCTCTGGCGGTTTTTTGCATTCTAAGCCTCGAAATTCTCCAATTTTCATTAGCCCGTACATCAGCCCGTACATGGCGGTGAATGACGCCCGTACAACACGAATCGGACACTGGCCTCACGTTTTCGTAACCACATGAAAGGAGAAAAACGTGAGTATCAAACATCTTAACCAACACCAACTGGCAGATCGTTGGGACGTCAGCGAAGCCACTCTGGAACGCTGGCGGTCCGAAGGTATCGGCCCGGTTTTTTTGAAACTGCAAGGACGAGTGCTGTACCGCGTAGAGGATGTAGAAAGCTACGAGATGCAAAGCCTTCGCATAAGCACATCTCAACGCGCACCAACAGGAGGTGCAGCATGAACCTCCCCATCACTCCAACCATGCTGCCGGATTTATCCGTCAGCCAGATCGCAGCACTTACCCAGCCGGAACTGCAGGAATTCGACATCGCCCTTGCCTTGCTCACAACCTGGATCAAAGTCTCCCGTGACCGGCTCAATACGGCACTGGAACACCGATACGGCGAACAGGCTCGGGCAGCACTGCTGGAATCAGGCCGCGATTTCGGCGTGACACATCTGTCCGACGGTGATCTCCGTGTGACTTACGAGTTGCCCAAGCGCGTGTCGTGGGACCAGGAACAACTCTCCAAAATCGCCGAGCGCATCGCTGCCGCTGGAGAACGTGTCCAGGATTTTCTGGATGTCGATCTGTCCGTATCTGAATCCCGCTTCAACAACTGGCCGCCGGCACTCAAGGAACAGTTCGCCGCCGCACGCACCGTCAAACCCGGCAAGCCCAGCTATCGCCTTGCCATCGTACAGGAGCCTCAATCATGAAAACCCTAACCCTGCATCAATCCCTGCAAGTGAAGCTCGGCACCTATGCCGGCGAACATCTGACCGCCACGATCAGCTACCGCGATCGCTA
>CAVWTZ010000102.1:0-3746 GCA_963757485.1 uncultured beta proteobacterium | reverse complement strand
TGGCCGAACCCCGAGAGTTTGGCGAGCTCCTTGTAGAAAGGATTGTCGCGGGACTGGATCGACTTCATTCCTCGCCTGCCTTTATGCCGGAGCAGCGTTATCCTGCTCCAGCAGCGCGCCGATTTCCTGCAACGACGGCAGTTCCTGCAAAGCGCGCAGATTCAGGTGCGTCCAGCAGCTGTTTGGTCGTGGCGAACAATTCGGGCTTTCCCGGAGAATCACGCGTACCGACCACCTCCACCCAGCCGCGCGATTCCAGCGTTTTGAGGATTTGCGAGGAAACTGCGACACCGCGAATTTCCTCAATGTCTCCGCGCGTGACAGGTTGGTGGTAGGCGATAATGGCGAGCGTTTCCAGCACCGCACGCGAATAGCGAGGCGTTTTTTGCGGATTGAGCCGGTCGAGATACGGCTGCATTTCCGGTTTGGCCCTGAATCGCCATCCGCTCGCAACGCGGCCCAACTCCACGCCGCGCCCCTGCCAGGATTGCGCGAGCTCTTCGAGCAGCGCGTCGAGCTGGCGGTTATCGACGGGTGCATCGCTGAGCTTTTTCAGCTCTGATATGGGTAGCGGCTCGGTGGCAGTCAGCAGCGCGGTTTCCAGCACAAGTTTCAGTTGCTCCGTGTCTGGCAATACATCAGCCGGCATGGCTGATTCACTCGGCGGTAATGGCTCGGCTTGTTCGGACATAGATGTTCCCCAATGTTTCACTTTGCTGTATTTCAACCAGATATTCCTTGGCCAATTCAAGGATCGCAATAAAGGTGACTATCAGTTTCGGCACGCCGCTTTCCACATCAAAGAGATTTCCGAACTCGACGAATTCGCCGCCATGCAGGAAGCGCAGAATATGCGTCATTTGTTCGCGCACCGAAAGCTGTTC
This sequence comes from uncultured beta proteobacterium, assembly GCA_963757485.1. Lineage (GTDB taxonomy): Bacteria > Pseudomonadota > Gammaproteobacteria > Burkholderiales > Gallionellaceae > Gallionella. Next base: position 2,862 of record CAVWTZ010000102.1, on the reverse strand, counting down.
GCGCCGCACCTTGTGATGGGTGTTCATCTGGCGCGCGCCAGAAACCCCAGCCAGGCCTGCCGCAGGTCCTCCACGCTGACTTCCGGCAACCGCTCGCGCACCGTATTTTCATCAGCACCTGCACTATCTCGAAATCGCGTCCGGCTTGCGGCAGTTCGTTGAGTTTTTGCGCGGCAAGTTTCATTTGTCGTATTCCAGCAGGCGGTGCATCAATTCGGCGCGCGGATCTTCGTCACCTCCTTCGCTGGCCCTGGTCGGACGCGGCAGCAACATGCGCGATTTGATCTCGATCAGCACCGCCGCCATCAGCAAATAATCCGCTGCCAGTTCCAGGCGATGTCTCTGCATCATCTCGATATAGCCGATGTACTGGCGGGTCAATTCCGCCATCCGGATTCGAGACGTCGAGGTTGTGCTTGCGAATCAGGTACAGCAGCAGATTTCAGCGGCCCCTGGAAGGTTTCCAGGACCAGTTCAAGCGCGTCCGGCGGGATGTACAAATCCTGCGGCAATTCCATCAGCGGTTCACCGTGGATATGTGCGTAAGGGACTAGTCGCTTGGACGTGTCAATTATTGTATCCGGCATTGTGTGAGGCATTTTCCGGAATCGTCGGCTCAACTATAACCCAGTCCCATCGCTTCTCGAACATCGCGCATGGTTTCCGATGCCAGTTTGCGCGCCTTTTCGCAGCCGTCGGCAATGATGTTGCGCACCAGCGCCGGATCATCCAGATACGGTTGCGCGCGTTCGCGCATCGGGCGCTGTTCTTCCAGCACGGCGGCGATCAGCGGCTGTTTGCACTCGATACAGCCTATACCCGCCCTCTTGCAACCCAGCTTGACCCACTCCCTGGTTTGCTCATTCGAATAAACCAGGTGCAACGGCCAGACCGGGCACACGTCCGGATTGCCCGCGTCGCTGCGGCGGATGCGCGCCGGGTCGGTCGGCACGGTGGCGGATTTCTTGGTACGCTGGCGTCGTCTTCACGCAGGTTGATGGCGTTGTTATATGACTTGGACATCTTCTGCCCGTCGAGTCCTGGCATCTTCGCGGCGGTGGTAAGCATGGATTGCGGTTCGGACAAAATCATCTTGCCGCCGCCTTCCAAATAGCCGAACAGCCGTTCGCGGTCGCCATGGCTCAGGCTCTGTTGCTCGTCCAGCAGTGCTTTGGCGGGACTCGATCGCCTCGTCGTCGCCCTGTTCCTGAAAACGGGTGCGCAGTTCGTGATACAGCTTGGCTCTTTTGCTCCCGAGTTCTTGACTGGCGGCTTCGGCCTTCTCCTCGAAACCCGGCTCCCGCCCGTAGTGCGATTGAAGCGGCGTGCAATCTCGCGGGGTGAATTCGATAATGCGCGGCAGCCGACCTCGCCCACCGGCACCGCGTCGCGCCGGCAATCAGGATGTCCCCTGCCGCGCTTTCAGCAGCGGATAGCCCAGGAAACCGTAAGTGCTCAAGTCCTTTTCCGAAGTTTTTCCTGCTGGTCCTTGTAGGTCGGCACGCGCTCGAGCCAGCCCAGCGGCGTGATCATCGACAGCAACAGGTGCAACTCGGCATGCTCAGGCACGCGTGACTGGATGAACAGCGTGGCGCGCGCCGGGTTGACGCCCGCGGCAAGCCAGTCCACGACCATGTCCCACACGTTTTGTTCGATGATATGGGGCGTATCGTAATGCGTGGTCAGCGCGTGCCAGTCGGCCACGAAGAACAGGCATTCGTATTCGTTCTGCATCTGCACCCAGTTTTTCAGCACCCCGTGGGAATGCCCAAGATGCAGGCTTCCGGTGGGACGCATTCCAGATAACACACGATCAGCAAACATGATTAAATTCCAAATAACAATGAAAGCAATTTGAACATCAGCACAATCAGCGGAGAGAGCAGCATACTCAACAGCGGCGTGACCGCCAGAAAAATCAAAATGAACATGCCGTAAGGCTCGACCTTCGCCAGCTGGAATGCTTGGCGATGCGGCAGCAGGCTGACTGCGACGCGTCCGCCGTCCAGCGGCGGCAGCGGCAGCAGGTTCAGCACCATCAAAACCACATTAATTTGAATGCCTATCTGTGACATGCCAGAGCAGCGCGACCCGCAAAATAATTGTCCGGGAACATCAGCCCCATTTTATAGACTAATGCCCAACCCATTGCCATGACCAGATTCGAAGCCGGTCCCGCGATTGCGACCCACAACATATCCTTCTTGGGATTACGCAGCGCGGCAAAGTTGACCGGCACCGGCTTTGCCCAGCCGAACAGGATACCGCCCATCCAAAGGGTAAGCAATGGCAGCAATATCGTGCCGACCGGATCGATATGGCGCAGCGGATTAAGGCTGATGCGGCCAGCCTTGTCGGCCGTCATATCGCCGAAATGCCGCGCCACATAGCCGTGCGCCGCCTCGTGCAGGGTGATCGCGAACAGCACCGGAATGGCGCCAATGGCCACAGTCTGTATCAGTTGGTTAATTTGCATCGGGTTCCAGTCGGTTTATCAGTCTTCAATTCCAAACGGCGCAACTTCGCCCTTGCCGCGGCGCAGCAATTCCGGCACCTCGCCGGTCAGATCGATCACGGTAGTGAAATCGACCCCCACCGCACCCCCGTCGATCACCAGTTCAACCCGCTTTTCCAGCAGGGCGCGTATGTGTTCGGCATCGTTCAGCGGCCCCTCTTCGTCGGGCAGGATCAGCGTGGTGCTGCACATCGGCTCGCCCAGTTCTTCCAATAACGCGAGCGCCACCGGATGATCGGGCACCCGGATGCCGATCGTGCTGCGCTTGGGATGTTGCAGGCGTCTGGGCACCTCCTTGGTCGCCCTGAGGATGAACGTATAGCTGCCCGGGGTGTTGCTTTTCAGCA
>CAVWTZ010000101.1:0-14873 GCA_963757485.1 uncultured beta proteobacterium | reverse complement strand
TGATCCTGTTCCGCGCCGACGGCCGGGTGTTGCTGACCGGCAGTGCCCCGAACAACCCGGACATGCCCACGCGTCGCCGGTGACCCGATATTCATGAATTTCCGGAGCGAACTGCAGCAGGGTTCGCCGTTCGTGATCGGCCAGCCGGTCAAGGGGCATATCGACAGTCGCTGGGTCGTCGCCGCGCGCCATGCCGTAACCGACCATGCCGGCAAGCTGGCCTATATCATCAGCGCCAATCTGCCGGCCGACATGCTGCAACGCTACTGGCCCGATTCGGCCATGCCGGACTCCACGACCGCCCGGATCACCGCGCTGGGACTGGTGCGCGATGACGGATACCTGGTCAGCCGCTATCCAGAACCGGATGCCGCAAGCATGGATGATGTCTATGGCCAGCCGGCAAGCGGCGCGATGGTCGCGTACCTGCGCGCGAACCGTTACTCGCAGAGCGGACAGGTCTACATGCCGGGCAACGGGGCCAGGCCGGCATCCATGCGCGCACTGCGCCGCCTGCAGCACTTTCCGGTGACGCTGTATGTTGAGGTTCCGGAGTCCGAGGTCAGGGCGGCATTGTGGGACAGCATGCGCACCATCTATTTCCTGGCGGTGCTGTTGCTGGCGGGAATATTGGCCTGCTACGCGATGTTGCGCCGGCATCGCCGTATCTGGAGCGTGGAGCAGCGGCGCGAGGAGCTCAGGCACAATTACGAAAAGACCCTCAGCGAGCGCAGCCCGAACGAAATCTACCTGTTCGATGCGGTTACCCTGCAGTTCGGCTACGCCAACGACTATGCGTTAAAAAATACCGGCTACAGCCTGGCACAATTGCGGCAGATGAACATGCTGTCCCTGCATCCGGAAATGGGCATCGAAGCCTTCGGGGCGGCGATCGAACCGCTGCGCCGCGGCGAGCAGGAGTCGGTCAGGTACCAGACTGTCCAGGCGCGCAGCGACGGCAGCACCTATCCCGTAGAGGTTACCGTGCAACTGATGAAATCGGATGTCGATGGCGAAGGGTTCATGGCCATCATCAACGACATCACCGCATTCAGACAGGCGGAGGAAAATATCCGGAAATTCAATTCCCCCGTCGAGCGGCGCGCCGGCCGGCGCAACTGATTGCGGGACAGGGAAACCGGGAAAAGGTCGCGGCTTGATCCCTGTTCTGTTCTAATGGCGCATCCCGGGGCCGCGCCCCGATTCAAACAGCGACCGGCCCTCAGATGAATAGAATTGCCCCGACCAAAGCCGAGATCGCGCTGCTGGAGCCGTTTGCCGGCCTTGAGCTGGAGTCCATCCATGTGCCGGCCGGCAGGCAAGAATTTGCGTCCGCCGCGGCCGCGATCATCGCGGCGGGCATCGTCGGTTTCGATACCGAATCCAGGCCGACATTTGTCACGGGCGATGTCAGCGACGGGCCGCATGTGGTGCAGTTTGCGCTGCACGACAAGGCCTATCTGTTCCAGCTGCATCGGGCGGAAGGTTTGCCGTTCCTGCTCGAGCTGCTGCAGTCGGAGCAGCTCATCAAGGTGGGCTTCGGCCTCAGATCGGACCGCGGCCATATCCGCGCCAAACTGGGCGTGCATTTTGGCGGGGTGGTGGACCTGAACACGGTGTTCAGCATGGACGGCTACCACAGGGAGATGGGCGTGCGCGCGGCGGTTGGTCTGGTATTGAAGCGGCGCTTCGCCAAGGCCAGGCATGTGACCACCTCGAACTGGTCACAGCCCCGGCTCACTCCGCAGCAAATGCTCTACGCGGCGAACGATGCCTATGCGGCGCTGAAGGTGCTGGAGGCGCTAAAGATGCGTCGCGAGGATTTGCCGATCATGGCTGCGCAGGAACAGCCTGCATCAGCGGACGGTATGCCGCCCGCGCCGGAATGAAGCGGCGCGCGCTCTGCAGATCCAGTATCTCCCTGCCCTGACCGCTGTTACTGCTCAGCGAAAGAAATGCATCGGTCAATTTTCCGCGCAGATTCGCATCCATGTCCGCGCGCACCGCCCAGGTGTAATCGTCTGCGGTCGAACCGGAGCGGTCGTCTTCTTCAGCGCGCCGCACCAGCGCGATCACACGGCCGTTGCTGCGCATTTCCGCAATGGCAAGATTGGCGCCGTCTATCCACACCAGATCAAGTTGGTGGCCGAGCAATGCGTCGACCAGTGCATCGCCGTTCAGCATCGGCCTGAATTCGATCTTTATGCCGATCCGCTGTTCGAGATAATCGGTCAGCGGTTTCAGTTTGCGCCGCAGCACCGGCGGCGGCTGGTCGGGCATCACCGAGACGCGCAGCACCGGCTCGGCATAGGTCGATGCATAGAGCACCAAGGCCGCAAATATCGCCAGCGAGATGAGCAGGTTTCTGAGGCGGATCAGCGATTCATTGCGTTGCATGGCATCGCGGATTTGCAGCGCGTGGATATGGCGGCGCGATCGGATCGATGACCGCCAGGCCCGGGGCAGACATCACTTTTTCGGCGTTCTGCTTCTGCAGAACCTCCATCGCTTCTTCGGCAATTTCCCGCACTTCTTCGTGTTCGTCGCCGAGGCAGTTCTCGACATGGGCGCGCGCGGCCGGGCTGCCGGTCAGGCCGAGCAGGTGGCATGCGTCGGCGCGCACGCGATGGTCGGGATGGCGGCTGAGTTCCGCCAGCTGCGGCAGCAGCTTCTGCAGCGACGGCGAATTGGCATGGGCTTCGAGCAGCGCGCTGACGCCCAGACGAACCCCGAGTTTCGCGCCGGGGTCGGCGACAATCGCGAGCAGCGGCCTGAGTCGCCGTGTGTCCGCATCGATGAACGCGGCGGCCTGGGAGTAGCCGCCTTGCGTCAGCAGGTGCTCGACATAGTGGGCCGTGCCCGTTTCGCCGTATGCCCAGTCGGCCCACATGCGCAGTTCGGCGGGACTGTGCGCCCCGGTCAGCTGGTGAACGGGCCGAGGCGCAGCCAGGGCGCGGCACGCACGCCGTATTCGGCGGCCTGTCGGGATGCTCGGCCACGTCGATCACCGTCAGCTGGCCGATCAGCTTCTGTCCGGCCAGTTGGTGCAGCCCCTGCTTTCCGAGAACGGTCGCGCAGTGCGGGCAGCCGGGCGCGACAAACGGCAGCGCATCAGGTAGCGTGGCAGACATAGAAACGGATGGAGTCGTCATGGCGAACAGGCTACTCGCCTTGTATCGTCACGACAAGCCGGCGGTTGCCGCCGTGATTTCTGTGTTCGCACAGGTAAATTCCCTGCCAGGTTCCCAGCCTTGGCCGGCCGTCTGCGATCGGGATATCAAGGCTGCTGCCGAGGATACTGGATTTCAGGTGCGCGGGCAGGTCGTCCGGCCCTTCGTCCTGGTGCAGATAATAAGGCTCATCTTCGGGCACGGCGCGGCTGAAGTAGCGCTCGAAAATCCTGGCGCACCGCGGGATCGGCATTCTCGTTCAGGGTTAACGATGCGGAGGTGTGCATCAGGAATATGTTCATCATGCCGATCCTGAAAATGCGCTGCTCGGGCAGTTCACGCAGCAGTTCCTCGGTGATCAATGGAAGCCCCTGCTCTTTGACTTCAGGCATATCTCTTTTTGTATATCACATATCGAAATTGAAGGGGACGTATTCTGTCATTGCTGACGAATATGCCCCTTAAGCAGTATGCCGACAACCGCCCGCCGACGGAGCAGGCGAGGCGCCAATTCAAGGGTGCGTGATATGAGTCCGCGCTTTGATACAGTATAGCTGCATCTTTCGGCAAATCACCATAACGGGTTTGTCCTTGCGGGTTCCGGCTTCCTTTGAACGCGGATTTACCGCCCCTTATGCAGCATGTTGTCCGGCTTCATGTGGACCCTGATTGAACCGGCTTGACTCAGCGCAGCGGGTGCGCGGCCAGCCCGTTCTGCATCCAGCCCATCATTCCGCCTCGCAGGTTGTAGACGTTCGAGAACCCCTGCTGCTGGAGGTACGTGCGCGCCTGCGCAGACCGGGCTCCGCTGCGGCATACGAAGACCAGTTTTTCGGCGGGGGACAGCTCGTGGATTCTTGCCGGCAGCGTGTGCAGGGGAAGGGCTTCCGCCTTGGGCACGGTCCCCATAGCAATTTCCTGCATCTGGCGCACGTCAATCACGCGCAGCTTGTGGTCGGTATCGTTCACCCATTGGGCGAGTTCGGGTGCTTCTATTTCCTTGATGCTGTTGGCGTACATATTCATGGTTCCTTATCGGATAAAATTATATATTAGCATAATCTAATATACATGAAAACCCCATATAGTCAATGATATCCATGACGAAAAAAGGGTGATGCCCGGGTGGCAGCCAACCCGGTAAAGCCGCCGCCACGATTGATGGAACAGCAGGGGCCGGCAATGCTGCCGGGTACGTTAACCCGGCATCCCGTCTGCGCGCGGTTTGACCAGGATCGGGGCGTACACCCAGACCAGCAGTGCAAAGGCGATCAGCCAGGCTGCCTGTGAAAAGCCGATCCACAATGTGTATTGCATCGGCGCGATCATTGGCAACAGCACCCGCGCAACGAAGGAAGCGATCAATGAGATGAAAGCGGGCGCGAGCGGCTTCGAGTGTTGCTGAATGTTGCGGCCGGTGTGGCCGAGCGCGATGCGCGCCATCATTCCGGCCGTCATCATCGCGATGCCGCCAATTGCGAATGCGTGCAAATCCAGGAAAGGCAACAGGAATACGAACGGTGTGAGCGCCTTGATCAGGAACCCGAATGTGGCGCCTCCGTAACCGGTGTACAGCACCCACAGTAACGGTTTTTTCCAGATGCCCCGGGCGTGCCACCCTGCCAGCCGCAGCGCATGGGCGGCGAACAGCAGACCGGCAAGTGCAGCGGCAACAGCCGGATTCCGCCAGAACACGTCGGCAAGCCAGAACAGCAGGAACAGAAAAATGGTCGCGCGATCAAGCCACAGCCAGTTCTTCAATTTCACCGGATAGCCGACGCCGCGTTCGATGAAGAACGGCATCACGCGCCGCGCCATGCTGAACATCAGCGCGAGCAGAAAATACAGTCCGGAATACAGGCCCCACGCGATGCCCCGTTCCAGCACGCCCGACACGCCGAGATAAAACACCAGGTTGGCCAGCATCAGCAGCAGCAGTTTGGATGCGATGCCGATTTGATCGTGCTGCTTTGCGCGCAGGATGGGAATGAACACCGCCATGATCAGCCACGCATCGAACAGCAGATCCAGCACCATCATCGGCCATATCTGCCCGGATATCACCCACTCGACCAGCCGTGCCGCCAGCCACAGTGTTGCCAGGCCCGCGAGCGGGTAGCCATGGGCTGTCGGGATATGCGTCCAGTTGCGCACTGCAGTCAGCAGAAACCCCGCGGCAACGGCCATGCCATAGCCGAAGATCATTTCATGCGCATGCCAGTATGCGGGTGAAAACGGCAGACGCGGCACGGGCCAGCCATAGACGTAAATGCCGCCCCAGATCAATATCGAGATCAGCGCATAGATGCATGCCAGCAGGAAGAACGGGCGAAAACCAAGATTGAACAGGGCCAAGGAAGGAACAAGTCGGATTGGCGCGTTGGCGGGCAACATTAAAGTCCTCTACAAATCCTCAGGCAGATAGAGAGACAAAGCAGCCGCACCGGCCCGCGTTCAATTTCTCCTTGGTTCGGTTGGATGACGGAAATGCCCGGTCAGGTTGGCCGGTCACTTATCCAGCCGGCGGCGCCTGACGATGAGGTTCCTTGCGCGGGCTAATGGCCCGTCATGGCGATACGTTATCGGCAAGCCTGGGATTGGCTTTCAGCAGTCCGGCCTCGTCGCTGACTACATGAGCCGCCTCATTCAGGAATATATCCTTGGCGCTTTTATTCGCATTTTCGATGTCCAGATCATCGCTGAGGTCGCGTTCACTGGACAACATGCCATCGTCCTCCTGAAAATCATGGCCGCCGGCTTTGGCGGATGCCTTGTGCGATTGATGGTCACCCCTGCTCTTGTCGCGGGATTTCTCGCGCGATTCCTGTGCGTCGCGCTCTTTGCGGCGTTCGGCTTCATTGAGCGAGACCTGGTTGGTCCGGCGTATCTTGTCGAGCTCGGCAATGTCCTCCTGCAAATACCTGAAGTCCTGGTCGTGGCTTACGCGCTTGTCGTGGCTGGCTGTCAACATCGGCACGATCGCTGTCAAATTGCCTTCCGGCCTGTAGTCAGCCGCCTTGATTTGCGACCATGGCAAGGCATTGTCGTAGCTGGATTCGCCAAAATCCTTCGCATCGTTCAGCGCCGGGAATTTGATATCGGGAGTCACGCCGCGCAACTGCGTGGTGCCGCCATTGATCCGGAAAAATTGGGCGATGGTCATCTTAACTTCGCCGAATTCGGGTTTGTCGTTTTTCGCGATTTGATCAAGATCTGCCACGGTCTGCACGGTGCCTTTGCCGAAGCTCGTTTCACCGATCACGACGCCGCGACCGTAATCCTGGATTGCCGCCGCGAAAATTTCAGAGGCTGATGCCGAGCCGCGATTAATCAGCACGCCCAGCGGACCATTCCACGCAATAGCGGTATCGTTATCGCTGTCGACCGTGATATGACCGAAGGAGTCGCGTTGCTGCACCACGGGGCCCTTGCCTACGAACAGGCCGGTCAGTTCGATGGCTTCATCCAGCGATCCGCCGCCGTTGTTGCGCAGATCCACCAGCACGCCGTCCACCTTGTCCTTTTTCAGCTCAGCCAGCAGGCGCGAGACGTCCCTGGTTGCGCTTTTGTAATTCTTGTCGCCGTTCTGGCGGGCAGCAAAATCCTGATAAAACTCGGGCAGGGAGATCACGCCGATGCGGCGAATTGCGTCCCCGTCCTTCACTTCGATGATCGATTTCTTGGCTGCCTGTTTTTCCAGGGTGATTTTTTTTCTGACCAGCGAGATCAGCTTGTGCTTGCCGTCAGCGCCGGCTTCCGCGGGCAGCACATCCAGGCGCACCACGGAATCCTCGGCGCCGCGTATCAAGGCCACCGCGTCGTCGATGCGCCAGCCCATGATGTCGGTTATCGGACCGTTTTCGCCTTGCCCGACGCCCACGATACGGTCCCCGGCCTTCAGCTTGCCGGATAGCGCAGCGGGGCCGCCTGCCAACAGTTCCTTGATCGTCGTGTATTCGTCCTTGTCGTTAAGCTCTGCACCTATGCCGACAAGAGATAATTTCATCGAAATATCGAACTCTTCCGAGGCGCGCACGCCAAAATAATTGGTATGCGGGTCTATGGCCATCGTGTAGGCGTTCATGAAACTTTGAAAGATGTCTTCGCTGTTGACCTTGGACAGGCTGTCCAGGGTATTTTGATAGCGCTTGTCCAGCGTTGCGACTATGCTTTTTTTATCCTTGCCGGCCAGTTTGAGACGCAGCCAGTCGTTTTTGACACGCTTGCGCCACAGGTCATTCCGTTCTGCCGTTGATTTTGGCCAAGGCGCATCCTTGCGCGTGTATTGATAGCTTTCCCTTTTATTGAAATCAAAACCTTTCTTCAGCAGGGAGCGCGCATATGCAAACCGTTCGGTGACTCGTTGCTGGTAGAGGTTGTATATGGCAAAAGGGATGCTCAGGTTTTCGTCGCGTATGGCATCATCAAGCTTGGTTCGCGCATCGGCCAAATGATCGATGTCGGATTGCAGGAAAAATTCTTTTTCGCCATCCAGCTCTTTCAGGTAGTTGTCGAATATTTGCGCAGACAAATGATCGTCAAGCGCTACGCTTTTGTAGCTATAGTGGCCCAGTACCTTGGCTGACAAAAGCGCTGCCTCAGCCTGTTGTTCCAGCGGCGCAAGCTGCGGGACAGCCTGCGTCGTATTGAGTGCCGACAAAGCAAACGCCAGCAATATCCACAGTAATTTGTTTTTCATTTATGTATTCGGTACAAAAGGTTCAATCAACCGATTATGGACAGATTATAAGGTGACAAGTTCGATATATTATCCGATATTCGGAATCCATTGTTTTTTCAGCAACCATCAACATCCGGCGTGGCGCAACTCGCATTCCCGGTATTGCCATGGCCGGTCGAAACAAGTAAACCGCATGTTTTTGTACTAACATGCCGGCACTGCAGGGAAATGTGCGGGGTCGCGATTGAAGCCGATGTTTATCCCGAATTCGTATGTGCCCCTATTTTCAATCGGGCTGGCCGCCATGGCCCATAACAGTTAGGAGCCAACCATGCCTGCCTGGCTTATTCCAGTGCTCAAGTCCGTTCTGCCTTATGTCGGCACGATCGTATCTGCGGCTGCGCCGGTATTTACCAAGAAAAGCGCCGATGCTGCCGCCAATCAGACGATATTGCTGCAACAGCAGATAACCGAACTTCAGGCAGCGGCATCCGCGAATGATGTGCACATCAAAGAGCTGGCAATACAATTGCAGAATACCGTGGAGGCCTTGGAGAAGGGTGCGTCACTTGCGGACAGAAGGCATCAGTGGATTCTGGTTTTTTGTATCCTGGCGGTCATCATATCGTTCATGTCTCTGGGCACTGTGCTGTTCTTGTTGCTTGCGCGATGATCATTGCCTTAACGGCTTCGAAACGGCCACCCGCGGTTTGTCTCCGCCTCCTTTAACCGGGTCCGCCGCAAGGCGGTGCATGAGTTGATGATGAAATGTGTATATGAAGTATCTAACGGGCTGGATGCCCACATGATACTGGGCCTGCTCGAGCAGCAGCGCATTCCGGGGCGTATCGAAGGGGAATATCTTCAGGGCGGCGTCGGCGGACTTCAGGCGATGGGCCTGGTGCGTGTACTGGTGTCCGAAGCAGACTACGCCGAGGCCAGGAACATAATCGGCGAATGGGAATCGCTTCAACCGGCTCCGGACAGCGTCAGACCGGAACCACGTCCCCTCGGGGCAATCCAGATTTTCGTGATTGGCGTGGTAGTTGGTGCGTGGATCATGTACTGGTTGTTAAATATGCACAAGTAAAGGAGCCCGGTTTGAATTTTTGCCGGGACTCATGCCGGGCTGGTCATGCAGCCCCGATTACCCAGTCAGGCGACCTTGATGCTCAGCTCAACCGCTGCGCGCAGGATATTGGCCGCAATGCATCCGCGTTCCGCAATCGTGACCAATTTGTTCAGTTCTCCGGCGGATTGCACTGGGCCGAAACCGAGATGCGGATCGCGGCAAATCGCGACGGCGCATCGGCCATGTCGCCTTCGACATCGGCGCGGGCATGCTTCACCTCGATATTCCGGGCTCTTGCGGCGGCCAGCGGATGGCTCATGAAGCAGCCACCCAGACCAATCAACACCGCTTCCCCGATCCGGATATCCTGCCGGAGTTTGCATGATAGGGCGCCCAGAATATTGGCGGGACAGCTTGTCCTTTTTGATTGTCCGGTGATTGTCCGGCATCGAGCGCCGCATAACAGCCTTCCGCCAGAGCCGGTGCGGCGGACGCACCGGACGATGACAAAGCCGCGCTTAGCAGACTCAAATTTTTCATTTACCATGCCCTCCCGAAAAGTGATGAAGCGACATTTGCTGAGGCAAATGCCGGATGCAAGCTAGGCTGCAGATAAATTGGATAAACGGCATCTATTCCGCAAGGCGAATGCCGGTGGCGGGTGTAAGCAGCGGGTGCACAATGGCGGGGAATGGGGTTGTCCGATGAGCGCAAGTCGATGGAGCAAGATTTCTGCCGCAATCCTGCTGCTGTAGCGACTTGCCATGCGCTGCTCGGGGTCGAATTCAACGGCTGGACACTCCAATCATACGACGTCAACGACCCCACACAGGGCGAATCGATCAGCAACGTCTCGGCATTCATCCATTATTTTCCGATGGACGATTCTCCGGTCTTTGTTACCGGCGGCGCGGGCATAAGCTCATACACCAACAACAGCCCGACAGTCAGCGGACGTGACCATGGCGGATCCTGGTTTGCCGGAACCGGATATGAATATCCGATCTCCGAGCAATTGATGCTGGAACCGCAGATACGCTACAGCCACGGCAATTTTTCCGGCGGGCAATATCATGTATTCGAAATGTCGGTGGGGGTGAACTGGCAAGCAAGATAATCCGGCCGCGCGCCGTGCAGCAGCCCGTCCGGCCCGAGCGCGCCGCGGATAGGTCGTGAAAGTGCGACCTGCGGCGAGCAGACGGCGGCCAAGTCGCTGCCCATGTTGCCGATGCCGAGGAAGCCGATGCGCACGGGTCTGTTCCTTCGCAGTAATCAAGGATGCCAGGCTTTTCAGCGCCTGGCAAAATCAGGTTCGGCATCAAAAAGTGCCTGCAAAGGATATAGAATGCGCGTGCCCGGGGCTGTAATGAATTGATGCGGTCATGCAATCCGGGTGCTGCTGACTTGTTGCCGGAGACAGCGGTTCCAGTCGATTGAAATTTCTTACAGGAAAAATAATGCGTGGCATGAGCTTCGCGGTCTTGTTGGCTGCACTCTGGTTTCCCGTGGCCGGCCATGGCGAGGAAGCTGCACAGACGCGGAAATCGATGCGGCAGCAGGAGTCCAATCCGCTTGCACTGCTTTCTTCCGACGAACCCAATCGATTGGGTTGCACGCGCGACAGCTATGAACATGCCTGTTTCATGGATTTCACGTTGTCGTTCCGCTACCCGCTGTTCTACGAGGCGCTGGGGGAAGGGCACAAGTTCGACATGCTGCCGTTCTTTGCCTTTACCACACGCATGGGGCAGTATAGCGGTTCGGTGCGCCATTCATCGCCTGTCGTGACCAAGCAGTTCAATCCGAAGTTGTACTTCCGTGTTTACACATCGAAGTCTACCGGCGAGAAGCTGGGCACGGCAGACAGCAAGCAGGATTATTACGACGTGGGTTACGCGCACGAATCGAACGGACAGTACGTCGATTCCATCGCGGTGTTCAATACCACGGCGGCGAGTGTCGGCGGCCCGGAGATCGCGGAGGATTACATCAGCCGCGGATGGGATTACCTGTCCTACCGGCGGCACCTGCATTTTGAAGCCGAAGGCAGAAACGCGATGGATATCGACCTGAGATATTTCCTGACCTATGGACTGTTGCAGAAGGGCAGCGAAGAATATTTTTCATGGGAGGCGCCGCGCCCCATTACCCACATCAGCCAGGTCGACGGCATACGCCTGAAGGTCACGCGCGATGCCGACTGGAGCTGGTTCAAGGGAGCAAGCCTGTTCTATACCACCGGCTACCGCGATGTCGCGCGCTGGAATACGTTCCGCGCGGAACTGGGCTTTACTCCGCTCAGCAATATGATGGGCCTGCCCATCATCCTGTGGGCGCAAACCGGATACAACGTGAACGTGACCCAGTATTACCGCCATGCATGGTCTATCGGGCTGGCGGCATCGTTCGAAACATACCAATGAACACGATGCCCTGCTGAGATGACCACGACTACTCCATCTCCAGGTCGTCCTGCACCGCCGCCAGTCCGGCTTTCGCACAGGCTTCGTCGGTCAGCCCGGAAGGCGCTCCGCTGACGCCGATCCCGCCCATGATGTTGCCGGCGACATTGATCGGGATGCCGCCTGCCGATACCAGCAAACCGTCAATCTTCGGCACATCGTAGGCACCCTTGAACCGATCCTGCATTGCGGAGGTCGGGGAATTGAATTCCATCGCCGTGTAGGCCTTCTTCAGGCTGATCGGTATCGACACATCCATCGCCAGGGTATCGCGCAATACCACTTGCGGATGTCCGCCGCGGTCTATCACGGTCACTGTGACCGAGACGCCTTCCCTTCTGCACTTGTCGATCGCGGCCTTGCCGATGCGCATCGCGGTATCCAGCGACAGGCGCTTGATGTTGACCGTCAGCGGTTGTCCCGTACCGGTGGCACTGAATGCCGGACTGACGGCGGCAATGGCAAGCATGCTTGCTACAGCAATTGCAACAGTTCTGGTTTTCATCGGTAAGCCTCCATGTAACATTCAGCAACAAAGCGGTGCAAATCCCGTGCGGACTTCGCGACAGGCATTTGCATCATTGACGTCGATTACTCCGGATTTGCTGACGCACTGTGCCGCCCCGGCAAATAAAAATCAAGAGGCCGGCATGTCGATTTTCAGGCCGGCTTTGCGTTTAGATAATAGAATAGCCGCATGAGACACATTGAAAAACACAGAACAAACCGCATCGGATGGCTGCGTGCGGCTGTGCTTGGCGCAAACGACGGCATCGTTTCCACTGCCAGCCTGGTCCTGGGCGTGGCGGCGGCGGGCGCGAGTTCCAGGAACATTCTGATCGCGGGCGTTGCAGGCCTGGTGGCGGGTGCGATGTCGATGGCTGCGGGCGAATATGTTTCGGTGAGTTCGCAATCGGATACCGAGCATGCTGACCTGGAACGGGAACGCAGAGAGTTGGCGGCCGATCCCAAGCACGAGCACGAGGAGTTGTCGGCGATCTATGTCAGGCGCGGACTTGATGCAGCACTCGCTGCGGAGGTTTCTGCCCAGTTGATGAAGCATGACGCACTCGGTGCACACGCGCGTGACGAGCTGGGCATATCGGAAGCGATGGCCGCACGGCCGGTTCAAGCCGCTTTCGCGTCGGCCAGTACTTTTTCGGTCGGCGCTGTGCTGCCTTTGCTGGTTGTGCTGCTAGTGCCGAGCGCTGCGCTGTTCTGGGCTGTTTCGCTGGGCTCGCTGCTGTTTCTCGCACTGCTGGGTTCGCTGGCTGCACGCGCCGGCGGCGCTTCGGTGATCACTTCCGCGATACGGGTGACCTTTTGGGGCGCTTTGGCCATGGCATTGACAGCCGGGGTCGGGTCCTGGTTAGGGGTGGCCGCCTGAGACAGCTGCCGCTATAAAGCAGGAAAATTTTCTGCGGCACAAGTGCCGGTCGGCCCGATGAGTTTCTATATCGCGGTACCGTCAAACTCTTCGTCGGGCTGAACGGCACGCCTGACCAGGACCTTGTCCACGCGGTTCTTGTCCATGTCGACCACTTCAAAATGGAAGCCGGCCGCATCAAAGGCATCCGTTTCCAGCGGTATGCGGTCCAGCATATGCATCGCAAAGCCGCCCAGCGTATTGAAGGATTTCTCTTGCTCGCCCGGCAACGCGTCCCGGATATTGAGTACAGCCTTCATGCGTTCGACAGTCACGCCGCCATCGATCAGCCACGAGTTGTCCTTGCGCATGATGATGTCCTGTTCCGCGGCGATGTCGGATGTGGGTATAGCCCCGACGATCGCGATCATCACGTCGGTCAAGGTGACCATGCCCTGCAACTCGCCATACTCGTCCACGATCAGCGCGCATTGCTGGCGTGTCTTGCGCAAATTTTCCAGCAGGTGCGTGGTGGTCACGCTTTCCGGCACGTATAGCGGCCGGCGCAGCGACTTCTCCACCGTCAGCGGCCTGCCGTCCAGCGCATCCTTGAGCAGGTCTGCGGTGCGCAATATGCCCACGATGTTGTTCAGCCCGTCGCGGCAAACGACCAGCCGGGTGTAGGGACTCTCGGCGACGGGGTTGCGGATCACCGCTTCGCATTCGTTCAGTTCGAGCGCGTAGATTTCATTGCGCGGCGTCATGATTGCGGTTATGCGCTGCTCGTCCAGCCGCAGCACATTGGAGACGAGGGCACGCTCGCTCACATGGAACACCCCGGCTTCCGCACCTTGCGCCATCAGCACCTTGATCTCCTCGTCGGTGACCGGCGGTTCCGGCCCGCGCACCGCGCCTGCCGCGCGCAACAGAAAGCCGGAAGTCGTCGAAAAGAGCCAGACCAGCGGATACGCAACCCGCGCCAGTCTGTTCATTGACGGAGCGATGAGCGAGGCGATCTTCTCCGGCGCCAGCAGCCCCAGCTGCTTGGGCACCAGCTCACCAACCACCACGGAAAAGCAAGTCAGTCCCGTCACCACAATAGTCAGCGCGATGCCTCTCGCGTAAGGCTCGAACCGGCGCAAATCCGCCCAGCCACGCCGACGGCGGATCGGCCAGCGCGGTCTGGCCGATCGCCCCGCTGAGGATGCCCGCGGTGGTGATGCCGACCTGTATAGTGGAAAGGAAAGTCGAAGGTTCGCTTTTCAGCGCCAGTGCCGCGCGCGCGCCGTGGGTGTGGTTGTCAGCCAGATTTTGCAGGCGCGCCCTGCGCGAAGAGACCACGGCGATCTCCGACATCGCCAGCACCCCGTTGAACAGGATCAGCAACAGCAATAGCACGATGTCCATCAGAATGGCTTCCTCGTCTATGGGCTAACACGCGGCCAAGTATTTTCTCAGGCTGCAAATATAGCATCATGGTTGCGCAGCCTGCATGTTTCGGTCACGCCATCGCCACTCTCCGGCCCGGATTTGTTTGCGGAACGGATTTGCTGAACAGGTCGACACGTATCGGCATTCGGAAAGTCGCTCCATCACGGGTCATGTACCCGTTGAACTTTGAGCGCACCTTTTCCAGGGTCTCGGCAGATAACCTGTGCTCGGTGTGGGTCACCTTAATCACTTGTTCTTCGAACTGGCCGAAGTTTGCAAAGTGCATCGGCTGCAGGAAAAACTTCTGCGACACAAGCGCCAGCCGTCCGGATGAAACCGCGCGCTGCTCTGCGGCGAAAGCTGCCTCGCGCACCGCTCTTTCGTCGTGAAAAAGCTTGAGGACTTCATTGAAGCCGCCTGCATAAACCGGTTCAGAGATATAGGCAACGCCGCCGGGCTTCAGTACCCGTCGTATCTCCGGGAACACGTTGTCCAGCAGTTCGCCCGGCACGTGATGCAGGGATTTGAACATCAGCACAATGTCGAAACTCGCATCGGCCGCCGGAATCTTTTCTGCGCCACCATGCGCGAAGCGAACATTGGGCAGGTCGGCGATCGCGAGGTTTTTCGCGAGCTGGGTTTCATCCACTTCCAGGGCCAGCACCGAGGACGCCGTTTCGGCGACGATGCG
>CAVWTZ010000100.1:0-23810 GCA_963757485.1 uncultured beta proteobacterium | reverse complement strand
TTATTGATGCGGTTTAATGCCTCCACCAACTCATCAATCTGGACTACCGAATAATGAGCGGTCATACCTTGCCTGGCATGCCACAAAATGTCTGCAATCGTTTCTTCTCTGACTCCAGCCTCACGTAATCGCATTCCCACCGTATGACGCAGATCGTGAATATGCAGATCGGGAATTCCTGCAATCCTTCGCGCTCTTTGCCATGCGGTATTGTTCATAGTCTCGACACGATGACCCCGAAAGGGAAACACAAACTCGGCATGTTTTCCGCGCTGTGCTTCGATGATGCTTTGAGCCACCGTATTGCAGACCAAAACGCGACCACGTTTCCGACCCTTGACGTTCTCCCTCGGAATATCAAATACCGATACGCCAAGTTCAGGAACGGCGATTTCCCATTCCCATTTCAGACTGCACACAACCTCATCCCGGCACCCGTGTTCAAATCAAACAGAACCATCTTGGCAAGATGATCCGGCAGCAGCGGCAAGATGCGCCGTTGTTCTGCCCAGGTGATAGGACGCGGTTCACGCTGGAAGCCTATGAGCGGCAGGACAGAAATGAGGGGAGGGGTCTCTAGCCACGTTATACCATCCCCATCACGCCAACTACGTGCAGCAAGGTTCAGAATCCTTCTAACCAGCTCTAGCCCCAAGTTAATGGTTTTATTTGCCAGCTTTTGAGCTTTTCGATCCTTTACATAGGACGCCAGTGTTCCATCGTGTATCCGATCGAGCGTCAAATTACCTATAAAGGGCATCAGCCTTTCCAGCAGATAGATGTCGAGATTAATCGACACCTTTTCCTGATGGTCGAGCAGATATTTTGCGGCGGCTTCATCAAACGTCCGCTTGGGACGAATCCCAAACAAGTGCAATTGCCGAAGCTGTTCCAGTTGATAGATCAACCAGCTTTCTGCTTCTTTATACGACTTGAAACGGTTGCGAAGTCGAGTGCCTTTGTATATCCGGTCGACACACCAGAATCCCTGCTTGTCCTGGTTGATGCCAGTTTCGAGCTTGGCCCATGTGATACCTCCTTTCTCCATAGGCCGCCCGTTCCGCTGTTTATACTCTTCCAAAACACGGTCGAGGTCAAATCGGTCGAAGATCAATGAGGTGCCAATGGGCGCACCTACAAGCAAAGGACGGAAATGTTTATCGAATGCGCGACGCTTGATACCGAGATATTGCGCCGCCTCCTGGCAGTTATAGCCGCGCTTGTTCATTACGAACCGCCTTTTGATGCCTTGCGATAGGCAGCAGAAGCCTTATCGACTTCAAGGCGAGTGCGTTCATCCTCCAGACGTTTCCACTCCCGCTCCATGCGATTCAAATCATCCTCTGAATAATTCTGGATCGTGTTGAACTCTTTAGCACGCAGACGGACTTTTTCAAGAAGGAAATTCTCTGCAGACAAATCCTGAAACTGCCCCTTGTTTTGAAGATAACCATAGAGATCGTACTGATAGCGATCCAGACCGTCGCCATAGTCCGTGATGGCATGCTTTGCCATGTAGGAAGCAATCGAACTTGCACCTAATGCAAATATCCGGTCATCCTCAGGCAATCGAGTGGCCTTGAATGACCTGGCAAGGGGGCCTCCGCTGGTTTCCCAATCAACAGAGGATAAGTAACCCCACAGAGGATGAAGCGGCCAGCGGGAGCGTGTGTGGTCGTCCGGGTTGGGTAAGGTCAGGCGCAGCCATTCCGTTGTAGCATAGCTCCATAAACCGTTCAGGTTAGCCAACACGCTATCAAGATCAACAATGCCATGCTGTGCCAACAGTTCACGCATGAATTGAAACTCGACGCGCCAAACGGGTTCTTCAGGTTTACGCCCCGTTGCTGCCCAGAGCGGAAGAAGATCGGTGCGACCACTGGTGATGATTTCCAGCAGCTTGTTATACAAACGGCAAGCAATATTTCCACCCAAACCGATAGACCAGCCCGTAAACTTTTCATCGACCGCATAGGCAGTAATATTTTTGCCACGTGTGACCCACGCCTCACGACCCCAGGATTCCATGTTTTCATGCGAGACGAAATCAACACACAGGTCAATGCGGCTAACGTGGGCCGAAGAGGTGAGGGTGCCAAGTTCATTCAGAATGCGGCGTAGCTCTTCTTCTGCCGCTTTTGGGGTAACACTGGACAGATAGCGGGAGGACATCTTCACATAAGCCATAGGGGTGAATTTGCTGGCCCTGGACAGGCTGATACGGAATGCCCCATCTTCAATGACAAAGGGGAATACCGACGATCCTTTATCTTTGACCTCGAAGATATGACTCCCGATGGGGTATTGGGCCATAACTTGCTGATGCGCTTCGGAATGTTGTGCGAGTAGCTTGAGTTTGGTTAAACGTTCCTGGACTTCAGGAAATAAATCCCCCTGATAGGAAAGATACAGACTATCTACTCCAAACCTCAAAAGCTTGAAATACTCACTATTGCTGTTATAGGGTACTGTGTTACTAGGCGACGTACCCTGAGTGTCCTCGCCGTGTGTCCGTCCGTCCGGCGCACGCTCCGCGTGCATCCGGTCGGTCGGTCGCACGGCTGCGGTTTCAATGGTTTGTTTCTTGATCGAATCAGTCATTTTGGAACTCCATGGTTGTTGAAGGAGTTCCGATAATCTTGCTTAGATCAGAATAAAAAAATATGGCCGGAGGGAGAAAAAAGGGGGCGGACGCTAGAGGGGTATTTCTAAGGCCCGTGGTTGAGCCAATTCAGGGGAAGTGCGTTATTTGTCTTCACCCCTATTTTTAGGACGTCCACGGCGTTTGCTAACGTGTTCAGGTGCGACAGCCTTCACCCACTCACGGACAGTATCATCCACAAAGAAGCCTCCATCGCCGTAATGCTGAATAAGATCATCTGTCACTACAGAAGCAATAGTTCGATCCGGCTCTCTCTCCCAAATCCCTTTTGCGATCTGTTGGCAGGCTATGCGAGTGACCTGATTGCGACGCATTTGATCGGCTGTGTCTTCCATATGGGTAGCACTAGCAGGAGGTAATGGCGAAGCTGATGGCAGATTGAGTTCAGACTCACCTGGGGCGGTCTGAGAGGACGTATCTGCCTGTTCAGTTTCCAGTGCGTCTTGTTCAAGCTTCCATGCTTCCCAATCTTCGCTAGTCCAATCGCGCCTAAGATAGTAAAGACCTGGGTGTACCTCGCCTTCTGGCAGATCATATTCGAGGTTCCACCCCGCTGGAAACCAAAACTCGGGTAAAGGAATTTTCATGCGCTCGCACCAGAGCATGAAATCAAACCGTTCAACCGAGGCCCAACGCAATAATTTGCGGTTGTAGTAATTTCCACCGATACAAGCATAGATATCATCTATCCAGTGATATACGGAAAACTCCTTTTCGTCTGGTTCGAATTTTCGCTTTTCAAGTGTGATGGTCATGCAACCTAATTCGCCCTTGAGGATAGCACCCACCAAATTGCGGAAGTGGTCTTTGACCTCCATCGGAATGCGGAACCAAAGTTTTCGCGGATCAAGGCCTGCTAAACGAAAGCTAATATCCCAGACGGAAAAGATCATCAACAAGCAAAGGCATATATATTATTCAAAAATATCTGAACTGATCTATTAAGGCAATAATGCTGAAAATATTCGGATGCTACTTAATTGGGGGAAATACGTACACTATAAGAATAGTATAAGTTCAAGTTTCCTGCGCTGCATTCGAACGCGAAATAAGCTCATCAATAATAGGTATTATTTCAGCATCGAAATTGTTCATAAAATATTTTGGTGATGAATGTTTCAAAAGGAAATAACACTTGATTGAGGTAGTATGCCGCAATACCAAGCAACTGAGTGAATAGACCTAACGAGTTCGTTCATAACAAATTGACGAAAGATATCATCAATATGTGGATATGAATCTTTCACCGCAGCTTTATCCTGAGGATCATTTGTAGCGCTAAGAAGATACGATTGAATCAATTTAGTTGATTTTGAAATTGATTCCTTTCCCTTTAGACGGTATGCGAGCAAAGGATCTTCTCTCGATAATTCAGTAAGTGCGACAGTAAAAGGCATAGCGATTTCTAATTCGAATTCATCAATTCGAAATACGCCGGAATTTCGAACGGTTTGTTCAATAACTTCACTGAATAATTTAGCCTCTACATCAGTGAAGGGAAGACCTTTCTTAGTGAACGCAGCTTTACATATCTCTGCATAATGCGATGGAAACAGCATTACACTAAAATGGAAACGAGAGAACAGGTGATGCAGTTCCAGCAAATAAAAAAGGACGGTACGGGTAGCGCGTCTTTGCTCGCGCTTAATCTTGATTAGGTATCCAATAGAAGCAATTATTGCGCCGAAAGAAGCTGTTGCTAGAATACCTATTACTTTTGCATCCACTTTTAGATATATCCTTAAAATTTATAGAATTATTAAAAGAATAAAAAAACAACCTCGCCGAAGCGAGGTTGCATATTTACTTCTTCTTGCTACCTGGTTGTGGTGAAGGATGTTTCATTGTTTCAACAACCGTCGTGCTAGGACGGCGTTCAGCTTCCTTTACCGTGATAAATTCACCAGTACGAGCATCACGCCCGATTTTGTGACTACTGCCTTTTTTTGTATTCATAATACATTTCTCCTAATGCAAATTGCCTTTGCTGTCTACTATTGACCTATAAGATCAAATGAGTCAGCATTAGCTGCCAATTGAAAAGTAGATTGCTCGAAACTCTCTACGTTAAGTTGGCCCCTACCGGCCCGCAATTAGTCTTCCTACAAAGATTACCTAATTGCGGGCCTTCTTTATGGCTCTTATGATTGAAGGGCTGGGAATATCATAAGAGCTTAGTCTCTTCTCATCTTGTTTTCTCCTTAGTAGTTGGTAAACCACTATATTTAGTACAATTTCAATGAATTTTGACTAATTGTAGGGTGAAAGGGGGTTTTTGCAAGTGAAAATTTTGGTCTATTATTTTTGACTTTGATCAACAATAACTTAGCCGCTAAAATAAAAAACAAGGCACGCAATTTGCTGGAAATGCCAAAAGCATACTTTGTGGCAATATTAAGCCCATCAGTGTTCAAAAATTCCGTTTAAACAAAATCCTGAACAGAATCAGTATTCGACTCACGATCACAAGACTCGACGCTACCACCTGATACCCGCCGTTAACGACCTGCGCGGGTCGTCTCAGTTTGAACCAAAGGATTAAGCTTTATTTCGTAGTCTTGTAAGGGGGATGCGTCACATCAAGGTTATCAAGAATGGTCTTAACGTTCGTGCAGTAGTACTTGCGTGGCGACGAAGACATTGGGGAGATGTATGGCGAGTTGGGCTGAGCGTGCTTGTCGAAACCGAACCTAAAGCGGAGCGAATGGAAAAACAGGTTATCAACATAAAGCTCGTAACGCTCATGATCTCCACAACGAATTGCAGATCGAGCGGCGTCATCGATCGCAAGTAGCTGGGCAAAAGGCAATCCGAGACTATTTAAAGAGATGTGTGTACCAGACGCGGAACGATGTACTAACGCAGTATCTTCATACTCATTTACCCCTTGGGTAATCGTGGCGTACACGGACATACCGAGCACATCCTGATAGGCAGCGGCAATCTGAGGGATAAGGCTAACCAGTGTTTCAGGTTCGTAGGAGTAGCCTAATATCGGAATCGAACTGGCCGACAAACCAATTAGTTTTCATAAGCAGGCTGTCTGCAAAACTGATGAAAGCTACGCCTGGATTTGCCTCTGCTATCTGATCAATCCTATTTCGAAGCTGTACAAGTTTGCTGCCAGACAACTGCCCTGCGTTTAACGCCGCTTTCACACCAATCGCATCAATCAGTGCAAATGCTGAATAGGGACGCTGGTGTAATCCGGTGAGCCATTCACTTTTTACAAAAATGTGTGGTTTTTCGTCGTAATCATAGATATCAACGCATGCTATATAAGCTTCGCGTGGCAGTATGACTGAGACCTCATGAAAACGGTCATAAATGTTTGGATACCAGGATATCTGAAGTGATTCGGAGGATGCGTGGCGAACAGCAGCGTAGCTAATGTATCCGACATTTCGATCGCTTTTCCCTGCGAATATGTCTAAGTATGCAGCCTCCCATTCTTTCAACCAACACTCATCCATCAAAAAAACATCTCTATCAAGCGGAACACGTTCGATTTCGAACGTTTCAAATTGGGGGTGAGAGAATGGTCGAACCATGTTCATCTTAAATAAGTCGAGCCATGTTCATCTTAAATAATTAGTGGGAGGCAAGTTGAACGTTGATCGTTTTCTCCACTCCATTGCGAATTATTTTTACAGGGAGTAAGCCATTTTTAGGATGAGAACCGAGAACGTCCTGATTAAATTCCCCAGGGTTATCAAGATTTTTTCCGTCGACTTCAGTAATAATATCCCCTGGGAGAATGTTCGCATTAAACGCGGGTGAGTCTTCGAAAACAATATCTACCAAAGCTCCCGTATTCCGCTCATATTGTGCCCGTAGTTCTGGAGTCAATTCGACTAAGGAAACGCCGAATTTTAACCTTTTTGTGACCTGTACAAAATACACGGCAGTCTGATCAAATCGGGATTGAACGGTAGTCATTGGGACGACCGTTGTTCCGTATGTTGTTGCCGTTCCTGTCGTGTTTGAGTTGTAGTTAGCCATGCCACCATAGTTACCATAAATTTGGCCATTGGTAGTTCCGTTGTAGTAAGTCGTCTGATTATTGGGGATAAACAATGGAGTAGTAATGTTTCGATTCCCCGTGAATTTAGAAGTCACTAAAACCATACTAGCGCCAATAGATTTAGCTTCCCTAATCACTTGAGCTTGCGTACCCATTGCTCCGTTAAAAGAAGAGTATCCAATGACAACCCAATACTTCGAGCGAGCTATCTTTATGTCACGATCAGGATCATTTGATGTATATATTTGCGGTGTCTCATTCTGACCTAAGAATTTGATATTTCCTGCCAATCCAGGTGGTGGGGACTTTTGGTCAAAGTTGGGATGGTAAAACGAGCTGTAGCCATTTTGACATCCCGCTAGCAGTAGCAGAAACAAAACAAAAAGATTGCGCATGACTTCCCTCCTTAGCGTTCGACTGTTACTGGCCGCTTGTTACCGGTCACTACCGTCAGCTTTCTTGTTGGATATTTTACACTTCGACAGTCAGCAAATGGCAAAAGCAGCCTGTCAAAATCATATCAGTAAAGGCACAAAAGCGATGCTCTTGTGCAAGGTCTTGTCACAGACTTGCAAAGCAAGACTGTGGTGACTTTTCGGTGACTTGAGGGGTGAAAACATGCCAAAACAGTACAAAAGGAGGAACGAGCGGCACCGTTACTGTTAATTAAATCAATGTGTTACAACGCGTAAATCAGTCGACATCCAAGGGGTCGTTGGTTCGAGTCCAATCGTGCCTACCAACAAGTCAAAGGGTTAGCTTAACGGCTAGCTCTTTTTTCTTTCCCTGTAGTAAAAAACGTACTGACCTGAGACCAAACGTGTGCCCAAATCAACTGAGAGTCCTATAGTATTTTTACTGGAGGGCTTTACAGATGAAGAAGCGAATCACCGAAGAACAGATCATTCGCATCCTGCGGGAAGTCGAAGCAAGCGGAGCCAGAGTTCAGGATGTGTGCGGGAAGCACAATATTGTTGAACAGACCTTTTACCGCTGGCGTAACAAGTATGGCGGACTGGAAATATCAGATGCCCGCAAGCTCAAGGAACTGGAATCCGAGAACGCCAAACTCAAACGCATGGTGGCCGAGCAGATGCTGGTAATCGATGGGCTGAAGGAGTTCTCCGGAAAAAAATGAGCACCCCGACTGGTCGGCGCCAAGCACTGGAATGTCTGACGGGTCGGGGGATATCAAAACGGTCTGCCTGCCGGTATCTGGGGTTCAGCCGTCGGGTAGCCTGCTATGACCTGAGGCAACCGGTAAAGGATCGTGAACTGGGCAGCAAGCTGATGGCGACTGCACAAGCGTTTCCCCGCTTCGGCTATCGGCGCAGCGCATTCTGGGTGGGTGAAACCGAGCGGCGTGTGAAACGGCTCTGGTCACAGATCGGGCTGAACCTGCCCAGACGGCGTCCCCGCCGCAGGCGTTGCGGCAACGATATGCGCTTGCTGGGCGCAGTACGAACCAACCATGTGTGGAGCTACGACTTTGTTCATGACCGGCTGGCCGGAAAGCGGACGATTCGGATGTTGTGTGTGCTGGATGAATATACGCGGGAATGCCTGGCGATCGATGTGGCAAGCTCGTTGACCTCACAGGATGTGATTCTGACGCTGACCCGGTTGATGCGCCTGCATGGCAAGCCAGAACATATCCGTTCTGATCAGGGCGCCGAATTCACCGCAGGCCGGGTCATGAAATGGCTGCGCGACCAGAACGTGGGGCCAGCCTTCATTCCGCCGGGAAAACCCTGGCACAACGGATTCGTGGAAAGCTTCAATGGCAAGCTGCGGGATGAATGTCTGAACCGTGAATGGTTCAGGGACTTGCGGGAAGCACGCGCAGTGATCGAATCATGGCGAGAGTTTTACAACCATCGCCGACCGCATAGTGCACTGGGTTACCGAACGCCAGCCCAGGCACGATTGGAAAGTAATAGAATGGGCGTTCAACTCTCAGCCTGAATGGCTACAAAAAAGGTACTCAGGTCAAGGGAATGGCACAATGCCAAATCTGGTACGTGCCAATAGAACATTAATTCGCGTCCTGTAATAAGAACGCCGCAGGAATGCGGCGTCTCGTTTCGGTATATCGGATACCAATTCAGTCAGTCATGGGATGCTGACGCGGGATATTACCAAGAGGGAATTATTACAGAAGTGTCGATAGGCGCCTCCCATTAAGAGTTAACCTTTCAAGGCATAATTATCAGCGACGCAGATATTTTATGCACTGAATTTCGGGAAAATTCAATCAAATACTTCAGGGCTTCATTAATTGATGGCGTTATTGTCGTCACAACATGGCGACCCATTTCTCAATTGAAGTATGGCCTTCCAGAATAACGGAATACCAAGTCCTATTCACTTCAAAATGTTCCGAGATATGCCAGTTAAGCTACTGCAATACATGCTAAACCAACCACACAAGCGGCGGCGATTATTCCGGCAAACAGCTCAACGCTGTGCAGGATATCGATGCTCTTTTCGCTACTGATGATTTGCAACAGGTGGGAGTTCATGATGTTAACCTCCTTGATATAACTTAGAGTGTTAAACGAACTTAATATAATGGTTGCACTGCTGATTGACTTGCGCCGCAAAATGCGATTTTAGTATACATAACAGAGTATAAAAGTCAAGAATTAACTATGTGATGTTTCGACTTGGAACAGTTGCCTATGGGGAATCGCCACTCATTGCAAAATTTACATCCGCTCAACTTTTAGGGCGTAGAATGCATCGAACAATATACGTGCCCAAATAACTCAAAGCCAAGCATCGTTTCTTGACTCAAATTCATTGCTCAAGAATCGGGGGGTTAAATGAATACCGAATTGGGTTACCTGCAAAAAAATACTACGTCGCGACTGAAAACGCATCTTCGCGTTTCGTCAGCCGCATCACCAAAAACACCAATGCGATGGTATCGACAGGCGGCCGCGGCAGCCGTCTTCACCAGCTTACCAATAGGCGTGCAAAACCGGCAATGTCATTTGTCGGCAAGTTCCGCATCATGGCTCGGGATATGCCGACTTCGGATGAAAGCTTTGTGGTGGTTCGTTTCCGCGATCCCAATAGTGTGGATTTCCCATATATGTTTACGATGATTCTCAACTCGTCCATGTTCCAAGCCAAAACGCTGGTAGTGCCTGACTGAAACATGAGCTATGCGATGGAAATCGTCCTCGCACCCATCATGCACGAGATGATCTGAACAAAAATACGTAAAGGACGAACGTAGAATTAAATGGGGGCTTATGAAAATTCACCATAGTTATATTCGATGTAGAGCTATTGATTTGGAGAACATATGACAGCTTATCTAAAAGCGGCACAACCAAATTTGGCGTTTTCTCGCACTTCGAAAAATGAGTTTTGCTCCCCAATTACCTGCAATGATTGCGGAATCCATGGTTTGTGCAGTGAGGTGAATGGTTCAGATGTCGATCTGAGTTTGCCCGAGACCATAGTCAAGAACCGCAGGATGGTCGAACGTGGCGAGTTGCTCTACAAGACGAATGAGCCGGTGTGCAATATCTATGCAATGCGCACAGGCTCCGTCAAAACCTACATCCTGGCTACCGACGGCCGGATGCAGATCACGGGGTTCCATATTCCCGGTGAATTGCTCGGTTTGGGTGCGATTGCGGCCCGTTGCTTCAGCACCGAAGCGATGGCAATGGAAACCACGATGGTGTGCGAGGTCCCTATTGACGTATTGGAACATTACGGCAAGGAAATCCCGTCCATCCGTCAGCAGATGCTCAAGATTCTGAGCCGTGAAATCATCGACAATCAGGAGTTGATGCTGTTGCTAGGCAAGAAGAATGCCGAGGAGCGGGTGGCCACATTTTTGTTAAACATTTCCGAGCGCTTTAGGAGACGCAATTACTCCGCTACTGAATTTAACCTGAGCATGTCACGCAGCGATATCGGTAATTACCTCGGCATAACCGAAGAAACAGTATCCAGAGTATTTACCCGCTTTCAAAACGAAGGGCTGCTGACAGTTGCACGGCGCCAAGTGCAACTCATCGAACTGAAAAGACTCAATACGATTGCTCACTCATATGATCTCCAGTGGAGTAGTTCAGACTTAATCTGACAGATTGTGTTTAGTCCTGACCTTCATATTTGGTCACAAGAATAGTCGAGAATGGCTGCTCTCAGGTGGCGAATTTCGACTCCCATATGTCGCAAAGGGGTCGCCTAGCGCCCTCTAATAAAATCGGTATCATATGTTCACGGTTGACGACATAGCAGCCAGTCGCGCTTGCAATCATGAATGGGCAACATCTGCCAAAACTGCACGTTTGAAAATATGCTCAATAACGGACATCAGCAATCGAGTTATGTTTGATAAGTATTAGTGACAAATCTTATAGATGTGGATTTTAACGTTCCCATTTGAATTTATCAGCTATGCGTTTTCTATACTTGATTGCTCGGCACAATGTCTTTTACTGGGCAATTGCCATGCTGCTAATTATATCGGTGATGGTGCTAGCGGACTGGCAGATCAACCGCGACATCGTTGCAGACAGGGAGGTGCCACTAGCTGCTGTGTTGTCCACTTACACCTCCAAGCTTGAAGGCGACACGATAAAGAGCCGCGCAATAGGAGCGGCAATTCTTTTTGGGCTTGAAGACATGCATGCCAAACAACTGGCTTTGGGCAGGCTGCCGCCCAATGCGCCGCAAGTCTTGCATGCGTTGGATCTATTGCGAAAACTGTATTATAGCCAAACAATATATTTGGTAAATCAGCATGGCGTGGTCGCCGCATCCAGCAGCCAAGACGTTACAAGCGGCATTGGGTTCGATTTATCCCATCGTTCTTTCATCAAAACTGCGATGAGGGGAATTCCCAACATATATCCCGCCATCGACAGCATAACCCATGATCGTTGCATTTTTATCGCAGCTCCGATTCGCTCCGAACTTAATGAGAATTCTAAAGTAATTGGCGTAATTGTGTTCAAAGTTAATGCCGATAAAGTTGACGCGCTCCTGGAATCTTGGAGTGGTGGCCCTGCCATGTTGCTATCACCGCAAGGCGTGATATTTTCTGCGAGCCGTAAAGACTGGATTTTCCACATTATCACCGAGGCAAAAAAGGAATCACTAGATAGGATTCGGCAAACGCAGCAATTCGGCAACTTATTCGAACAGGCGCCTCCCCCATCGTTACCATTTACGTTAGAAAAGCCAGAAACCAACATTGATGGCGTGATCTATACCGTGCGAAGCCGCCCACTTTTGTGGGAGGACCCGGATGGTAATTGGGCGCTGGTGATGCTGGACAGGGGCGACCCATGGTGGACCCAAAGCAGAGTGCTAGCCTTAGCAGGATTGGCTGGATTGGTGTCATGCCTGATTATCTTCTGGCTGTATACATTGGCCCGCAATGCGGCTTTGCAACGTATAATTCATCGCGAGCTTAGTATTGCCGCTGTCACATTCGAGTCCAATGAGGGGATCATGATTGTTGACACCGATAATGTCATTATCAAGGTCAATCAGTCGTTCACCGAAATAACCGGTTACACCAGTGATGAAACCGTGGGTAAAACACCCGCGATGCTCTCATCAGGCCGCCATGATAAAGAATTTTACCGGCAGATGTGGGAGTCGATAAAACACAAAAAAAGCTGGTGTGGGGAAATCTGGAACAAGCGCAAAAACGGCGAGTTATTTCTAGCTTTGCTCAACATCACGGTAGTTAATAGTGAGGATGGACAGGTCGCTAATTATATTGCTACTTATACAGACATCACGGAGCGTCAACGACTTCAATCGGAAGCAGAAACCCACCTTCGACGCAATCAGGCGTTAATGAAAAATGCCATTGATGGTATCCACATCCTGGATGTCAAAGGTAACATTGTGGAAGCAAATGATTCCTTCTGTCGGATGCTTGGGTATACCCAGGAAGAAGTGGCTCATCTTAACGTTGCGGATTGGGACAGGAATTGGTCAGCGGAGGAGTTGCGGGAACGGATACAGCGGCTCATACAGGATGGTTTCATCTCAACGTTCGAAACCAGACACTGTCGGAAGGATGGCACTCTCATTGATGTCGAGATCAGCTGCTCCGATGTGGAGATAGAAGGGCAACATTATCTTTTTGCTTCTAGCCGAGACATAACCTCGCGCAAAGCGGCTGAGAATATGTTGCGTGTGGCGGCTGCGACCTTCGAAACTCGTGACGCCATCATGCTCACTGATGCCAATGCAAATATCATCCGGGTTAATCAGGCATTTCAGGACGTCACCGGCTATAGCTCAGAAGAGGTGCTGGGTAAGAACCCGCGCATCCTGAGTTCCAACCGTCAGGACAAAGCCTTTTATAAAAAGATGTGGAAAACGTTGCTGGATACTGGCTCGTGGACGGGCGAGATTTGGGACAGGCGCAAGAGTGGGCAAATTTATCCAAAATTGCTGACCATAACGGCCGTGAAAAATGACCAACAAGAAACCACCCAATATGTAGGAATTTTCAGCGACATTACTGAACGCAAAAAGGAAGAAGAGGCATTATTGTTGAAAAGTGGGACCATACAGCGGCGCGCGGACGAATTGACACAGGAGCTGGGCTATTTATTGAAAAACTCATTCAATGAAATCTACATATTTGATGCTAACTCCCTGCGTTTCCTTCTGACAAGCGAAGGTGCCGAAAGCAATTTGGGCTATTCTTCTGATGAACTGAAGCAATTTACTCCACTTGACCTGTGTCCATCGATCACGAAGGAGAGCTTTAGTCATATGTTGGCATTGCTCAGAACCGGCGAGCAGCAGTCTATATTTTTTGAAACTGTGCTTCACCGTAAGAATGGCTCAACTTATCCGGTGGAAGTACGCTTACAGTTCATCAATTTGGACGCTCCCGTGTTCATGTTCATTATTCAAGACGTTACCGAACACAAATCTGCGGAACGCCAACTACGCAATCTCTCCATGCATATCCAATCCGTGCGTGAAGAAGAAAAGGCCAGCATCGCGCGGGAACTTCACGACGATTTGGGGGGCACATTGACGGCCCTCAAAATGGAAATGAACTGGCTAGCGGAGGAAGTATCCACAAGCAAGGAAGACACTCCATTTCTTAAAAATATCGAATCGATGTCACAAATGCTCGATCATGCAGCTTCGGTTACGCGGCGAGTGATAACGGATTTGCGCCCGACCATACTCGATGATCTTGGCCTGTGTGCGGCAATTGAATGGCAGGCAGAACAATTTCACAAGCGTACTGGTATTCAATGTTTAGTCACCTGCTGTCCGGAAGATAGCAAATACAATTTTGACAAAATGCAAACAATCAATCTGTTCCGGATCTTCCAGGAATCACTGACCAATGTCTTGCGGCATTCTGGCGCATCAAGGGTGGAAGTAGCATTGCAGTCCGCCAATGATGAGATGATTTTGAAAATTGCCGACAATGGGTGTGGACTACCGGAAGGGCACACCATTGCACAGACTTCTTATGGCATGCTCGGAATGCGCGAACGTGTAGAACAAATGAATGGTAAGATTAATTTTTACAGCCCGCCTGATGGCGGATTCAGCGTGACGGTGATACTGCCGTTACTTCCTGACAACCAAAAAGCTGGGTCCAAATGATACGCATTCTAATCGTCGACGATCACGACCTTGTGCGCCATGGGTTGGAGCGAATCTTTGAGAGAACCCAGGGAATCAAAATCGTGGGGAAGATGAGTAGCGGTATAGACGCGTTGCAATGGCTTCGTAACAACGAATGTGAAGTTGTGCTGCTCGATATTTCTATGCCCGGTCTAAGCGGTATTGAGGTGCTAAAGCAGGTTCATGAGGAAATACCGAATTTACCGATCCTGATTCTCAGTAATTACCCTGAAGATCAATACGCCGTGCGCCTCATCAAGTCTGGAGCCTCTGGTTACCTGACCAAGGGGTGTGCGACTGCGGTAATTGTAAAGGCAGTTCGCGATGTGGCGTGCGGGAAAAAGTTCTTCAGTCCGACAGTGCTGGACATGCTCGTCAACGAAATCAGTATGCCAGAAGGAAAGCTTCCACATGAGATTCTGTCAGATCGCGAGTTCAAGATATTTCGTCTGCTTGTCGCCGGAAGGAGTGTCAATGAAATCGCCGAGCAATTGTTCATCAGTAATAAAACCGTAAGCACCCATAAAGCCAACTTGATGGAAAAAATGAATCTGCATAATGTTTCGGACTTGGTTCGCTATGCCTTAAAACACCAACTGACCGATTAATCTCTATTCGATACTCTTACTAGGAAATTTCCTATATTCCACCACCTCTTATCTTATAGAAATTACGGCATCCCCTGATATCTTTGCAATGGCGGGATGTCATAATTTGCTATCTATTGTAGTTGAAGAATTTTCAATCTAACAACCAATAGAAGTGATAATTAAATGTTTTGCGCCGCAGGCATTTTCATTATCGTAGTGATGTAATACTCATAGGAGGTGACTATCATGTCTCTAAGACCAGAACCCCGTGAACGGGATGAAGTGGAATTTACCGGCGAACTCGGCTGGCTTGCAACGCTAGCAGTGGCAATAGTTAGCTTAGCTTTCTTCACCATTTAGCGACCATCGCTGCTGAACAGTACCAATTAAATGATAGGGAATAAATTAAAGGGCGGCAGAGCCGCCCTTTATTATTTTCTATTCCTTTTAAAAGATAAATAAACTAAATGGCAAATTAACCGTGTAAGAGACAGCTAACCGCTTCGCGAAAACCGATTGTCGCGAGCGACTGGGAAGTGAGAAAATCGCTGTGGGTTGCTTGGGCGATGGCGGCTCATGCAGAACAAAAAGACTCACCCAAAGTGGCTTCATTGAAGGAGCTTTGAAGGAACTGGAGTGTAAAACACATTGAAAAACAGTAGTTGAAGGGGATGCGGGGTGGTTAATAAATCAAATATAATCAGTATGATAAAATATGGTCTGCGAATCGACATCCAACAAGGGGTCCTTGGTTCGAGTCCAATCGTGCCAACAAATCAAAGGGTTAGCTTAACGGTTAGCTCTTTTTTCATTTTATCCAGCCGAATGTGCTGATGTAATTTACTTCCGACGCATCATTTTTGGGATTTTATGTTCATGACAGGTACGCCCGTCACTATTTATCAAATCGGGAACGATGCACAACGATATATTCCGCCGCGTGGCGGAGATGTCGTATTTACATCAACAGAGCGCATTAGCGGTACTGATTTTCTTCGCTGCTGCTTTGCGCCTGTTGTTCGACGGTAAACAGCACTGCGGCTTTGACCCTTGATGACAGGTTGAGTTTGGTCAGGATATGACGCACATGCTGTTTTACCGTGTCGTAGCTGATGGAAAGCGTTTGCGCGATCGCTTTGTTGCTTTCTCCGCGCGACAGCAGTTGCAGTATTTCACGCTCACGCTCGGTGAGCAGCTTGAGAGAATTCTTCGGTTCGTCTTCCGGTTGATCACCGCGCAACATCTCGATCATTTTGATCGTCATGGTGGGAGCGACGACCAGTTCGCCAGCCGCAACCCGCCGGATGGCATCAACCACATCTTCCGGCGGCATGTCTTTGAGCAGATAGCCCCGCACACCTGCGCGGATCGCGTTCGCCAGATCGGTTTCGGAATCACTCATGGTCAGAATAACGGCAGGCGTCGAGCAACCCTCTTTGCGAATCTGCTCGAGCATCGCCAGTCCATCCAGCGGCTTCATGCGCAAATCCATAATCAGAAGATCGGGTTCTTCATTCAACAACACGCGCAATCCCTCGATACTGCCGGTAGCGCCGAGGACAGAAAATCCATAGCAATTGGCAAACAGTTCACTCAACCCGCTGCGGCACAGGTTTTGATCGTCTACCAGAACAACCTTTAACTTCTCATTCATTTACTTCTCTCCAGTCTGACATCGGCTCGGGGAAAAATAACCGCACGCGAGTGCCGAAACCCTCAGAGCTATCAACAATTATTTGACCACCGATACGTTGTGCACGTTCGCGCATGATTCTCGTGCCATAGTGTCCTTCAACGGGCGTAAAGGTGCAACCGCCGCTGCCGTTATCATCAATGGTGAATACATAGTAATTGTCCGATAGAGCGACCACGATGCGGGCATGAGTCGCGCCCGAATGTGTCGCGATGTTCGCAAGGGCTTCTTGAACGATATGGGATACCTGGATTTCATATTCAAGCGGCAATTCGAGATTGGCTACCAGATTGATATATTCGAGCTCAATGTCGTTGCGGTGACGGAATTCTTCTGCTATGGCTTGCAGGGCATGCAGAAGTCCGGATGGATCCACCGAGCAGCGGAAATCCGTAATCAATTCCCGAACGGTTTTCTGGCTGCTTTCCAAGGCCTCGTCTATATCGTGCGCGTATTTGGCGACCATGCTTGCATTCAGCGTCCGTATGGACTCAAGCAACAAGCTCGTGCGTATCCGGGTATATGCCAGCGACTGCGCCAGGGAATCATGAATCTCGTTGGCGATAGACTGCCGCTCAGCGATCAACTCGACCCGTTTGACCTCGCGAGTTGATTGGTTGTGTTCCACGAGGGTGCTAAGCAGGTCTGCGAATGACAGAACAGTTTTGGAAATATTCTCAAACGGTCCCTGTGGTTCGCAGAAGAACAGGGTGATCATTCCAATAGGCTTTTTCGATGGGGTATGGCTTTCAATCGGCGCAGTGATCAACGATTTAATCTGGCAACCCACATTGCTGCAATCCTGCCGTTTCTTGCACACGCTCAGGTCGGTAGTGTAAATCCGCCCGCCGATGGATGCTTTGCAGCTTGTTTCACAATTCAGTTCGAGTTCGCTTCCGAGTTTGAGCAGTTCCGGTGGCAAACCGACTGAACCGAACAATTGATGGGTCTGGCCATGTGTGGGGAGTATACGAGCTACCCCGGAGGTCGCATTTACGTTGCTGATAAGGGCTTCAAGCAGTTTTTCAACGACAGGTTTGAAATCGTCCGCACGGCGGGCCGCAAGTTCAAGTGTTTCACTTGATGCGGTATCCTCGCCATTTTCTGGGGGGGTGAAATAAAAATCATCGACCCACGAAAAATCCGCGTGTTCAGAATTCTTCAAACTGTTTGCTTTCTTGCCCATAAATTTTACAATGTGTTCCATTTAATGCCGTTTATCTACAACGGTGGTCGGGTTCATTCCGGATTGCGAGATTTCTTGCTTCAAGTATGCCGAACCTTTGCGCATATCAAA
This sequence comes from uncultured beta proteobacterium, assembly GCA_963757485.1. GTDB lineage: Bacteria > Pseudomonadota > Gammaproteobacteria > Burkholderiales > Gallionellaceae > Gallionella. The sequence goes on along the minus strand of CAVWTZ010000100.1, from coordinate 5,894 downwards.
AGCAATATCTGTTGCTGGTTGCTGTCCGATTTGCCACATACAACAGTATACCCCTCATTCGGGTTATATCAACGCTACCCCTTAATGGTTATAGACATTAAAACCGCTCAATAGGTTTAATGAAACGATTGAAAAACAATAAATAAGCCGTTCGTAGCAGTCAATATGTGGGTGTTTCAGGAACACGAAATCATACAATGAGAATCTGCATCGTTTCAGACAGTCATGACCGTGCAGATCCGCTTGCGGCGGCCATAGCCGAGGCGCAGGCGAACGGAGCGCAGGCGGTTATCCATTGTGGCGACCTGATCGGAGCGAATACGTTGCGTAGATCCATCAAGCTGGGTATTCCTCTTCACGTCGTGCACGGGAACAATCTCGGCGATCAAATTGCGATGTACAGATTGATGGCAAAGTCCGGTGGGATGCTTACTTATCACGGCAATGATGCCGAGCTGGAACTTGGCGGACGGCGCATCTTCGCAACCCACTACCCTCACCATGGCCGGGGCATGGCCTGCACCGGAGATTACGATCTGGTTTGGTGCGGTCACAGCCATGTCGCGGAGATCATCCGGCAACCCAATATCAAGGGCGGACAGACTTTGCTGGTCAACCCCGGTTCGGTTTCCGGCATCGGCGCACCCAATGTGGACGGGGCATTCACCTGGATATTGGGCGATTTGGCCGATATGACATTCGATATTCACACGCTGAAGCATTGACCATGCCTACGGCCTGTACAATTCAGTTTCATCGCTAACAGCAACAATTCAAACGGAGGCTCGTGTGACGGCTTCAATTGCAACCAACCAGACCATCCTGGTAGTGGAAGGCGGGATAGGCGGCATGACTGCGGCACTATGGTCGAGGTGCTGGTCGAGGACATCGGCTTCGAGGCCATGAAAGCGCCCGTCATCAAACCTCTGGAGGGATCGAAGATCGCGGGCTACCTCGGCTGCCAGAGCAATCGTCCGTTCGGCATAGCCGGAGAGTCGTTCGAGAATCCGCAATACTTGGACAAAATGATGGAAACAGTTGGGGCGGAACCGGAAAAATCGCAGAAGCAGATTCGTGACATCGTCGAATCCGCCTACGATCACGGCGCCGATATGATCGTCACGCCCTGCCAGCTGTGCCAGGCAAATGTCGAGGTCTACCAATCCGAGATCAATAAAAAGGAAGGCACCAAACTGTCCATGCCGGTGGTGTATTATTCGCAACTGATGGCGGTGGCCTGCGGCGGCAGCATGAACGACGCGGGCCTCGACGGGCAATTGGGCCCGGCAGCCGGGCTGGAAAAAATCATACAGAGAAAATAATGATCAAGTGTTTGAAGCGGTTGTTTGGGTAATAGGTAGTTTTATTGCAGTAAAAATGTAGGAAATAGTTCAGAAGGAGAATGGTATACGTAGCATAAACAACTAAGGGGAGGATAACATGGCAAATACTACTCAAGATGCATGGAACGAAGAAGGGGAAGGCGAAAAAGTTCAGAGCATGGGTTGGAAGGAACTGTGGCTGAAGGAGGACTGGTGGGCCATCTGGCTCGGCTTGGGTATCGTGATCGTGGCATACCTGTTTTTTGTCAACGGCTCGAGCATTAAATGGATATCCATATTGCCACCCGGAAAGTGGACCGATTTCTCGGTGGTTACGCAACATTTCTCCGAGCACTATAGTCAATATATCGCTCAATTTCTGATGTGGTGCGTGATTCTGGGCATCAGCGTCCGGGTGCTGGGATTCAAATTGTCGGAGTTCTACCCGTCATTCCTGTTCATCTATATTTTCTCAATCATCATCTTTGTGGTTGGGCAAAACAAGACAGTCGTGAATCTCAATCTTGAACCCCCCTTGTTGGCGTTGCTGCTCGGCTTGATCATTTCCAACATAATCGGTTTGCCGAGATGGATGGACACCGGATTCCGCGTTGAGTATTACATCAAGACCGGTATCGTGCTGCTGGGCGCTACCTTGCCGTTTACCTTGATCATCTGGGCCGGTCCGGTCGCTATCATACAGGCATCCATCGTTTCGATTGCCACCTTCATGGTTATTTATTTCGTTGGAATAAAACTGGGACTGGACAGGCGCCTGGCTGCAACGCTCGGTGCGGGCGGGGCGGTATGCGGCGTATCCGGTGCAATCGCAATCGCCGGTGCGGTCAGCGCGAAGAAAGAGCATGCCCCTATCGCGATTACACTGGTTATAGTCTGGGCAATCGTGATGATCTTCGTCCTGCCGCTGGTATCGAAAGCCATGCACTTGCCGATCGGTGTGGCTGGCGCCTGGATAGGCACGTCGGAATTCGCAGATGCCGCCGGTTTCGCTGCTGCACATACCTATGGCGACTTCGCAGGCCAACCGGGCATTGCGGGAAATCCTGATGATGCGGTAAAGGCATTCACGTTGATGAAGGTTGTGGGTCGGGACGTGTGGATCGGGATATGGGCGTTCGTGATGGCCTTGATTGCTACTACACGCTGGGAACGTGCGCCCGGCTCCAACCCGAATCCGGCCGAAATCTGGTGGCGCTTCCCGAAATTCGTCATTGGCTTTTTGCTGGCTTCGATCATCGTGACGCTCATCGCCACGCACTTTGGTGAAGCTGAATTCAAGAAGTCGGTGGTACCGGAAATGGTGGGACCCATCAAGGACCTGCGCACCTGGGCCTTCATCTTCTGCTTTTTCAGTATCGGACTGACCACACGCTTCAAGGAACTGGCCAACGCCGGCAGCAAGCCGTTCATGGCATTTACCGCCGGTGTCGTGGTCAATGTGATCCTTGGCTTCATACTGTCTACGATAGTGTTCGTTGAGTACTGGTCGCATTTGAGCTAATAAACCTGCCATGCCCGTCCCGGCGAGTCGTGCTCGCCCCGGACGGGTTTTTCACTTATCAAGGAGATTTGCTGATGGCCAAAGCTAGTGGCGCCGAGTGTTGTTTCGGTTGTCTGCACTTCCGAAATTCACCGGAATATATGGAAAGAGTTTATCCAGGTATGAAGACCATGAGTTCGGGGCATGCCTCGGTGCGCAAAGATGATGGAATCTGCTCCCTGCACGACCTTTATCTGTCGGCAGCTGCTCATTGCGATCAATTTTCGAGCGACAATAAAAAAAATGGTTAGAACATTGCCGCCGCATCATCTGGCTGTCAGTTAATGACAGAGACGGCTGCTTTTTTTCAGGCTAACCGGAACGTGGAGTACCTGAGCGGCCGTAAAGTGCCTATAATTAGGCACAGCTAGTTCACCGGGAGCTCACCAATCATGCAACACATGACGCCCAAACAGGCTTTTGACTTCTTGCAGGCAAATCCAGAGGCTGTATTTATCGACGTGCGCAGCGAGATGGAACATATGTTTGTCGGCCATCCCAAGGGTTCCATCCTGATCCCGTGGGTGGATGGACCGGAATGGGAGATCAACCCCCACTTTGTTCCGCAAGTGAAAAAAGCCGCCAGCGCGAACCGTCCGGTTGTACTGATCTGCCGTTCCGGCCGCCGGTCGATTGATGCCGGATTGGCGCTGGAAAAAGCCGGGCTTAACGAAGTGTACAATGTGCTGCACGGATTCGAGGGCGATCTGGATGAAGGGCATCACCGAAATTCCCACAACGGGTGGCGGTTTGAAGGACTGCCCTGGGCGCAAACCTAGGAAATCCAGGTGCCTTGTATTTCGTATGTTTACACGATCTTATATATCCCTGAAACACTAAACGTCTCAAACTATTCCTGATTTCACCGATCCCGAACATAGACTTGTTTCTGGCATATTGTTCGAACATTACGGCAAACTGATACCGATACAATTGACGGACAGCGAACCGAATATTGACGAACTTTCCGATGAGTTGACGTTATGCCCAGCAATTTACTGGGCTGAGTGCGGAGCGCAATTCGTGGTGTGCAAGGTCGCGGCGGAGCGGTTCCGTTGCCAATTCTTTTATTCCGAGACTGAGTAGGGCACCCGCCATGAACAATATCACAGCCTTGGAGACTGCGTAGTGACCTTGCTGCAAGTGCGATCGGATCATGAGCGGCAAATGGCGAATATTTCTGCCGGCGCCACGCTGGCCAAGGACGATGACGATTATCACGGCCCGGTTGTGATTTGACGCTGGACTGATCTTTGCTTGGGTCAACTGGCAAGCGCATTGCGTGGCAAGCTGCTTGCCTGACTTGATCAAGCCAATCAAACCGGAGGCGACACTGTGGTTTTTATGGCTGGCGCTGACAGCGTATCCATCAGGTCCGGCCCAAAGCTGGCAGGTGAACGGCACATCGCCGATAGAGCAAGCTGCGCACGCAGGCGCAACATTCGTGCAGCAGTCTGGCAGTAGCAAGCTGGCGCCGTTGGCAAACTGGTCAAATGCTGTGCCGATCACCGAATATAGCGCTGCAGATTGACACGCGGCGTGATAATGATTCGGCCATGACAGGTCCTGTTTTGGGTCCGGATCGTTATATTTGACTGCCCGTCACTTTATTTACCGGTAAACGGGTTCACAGCCGACCCGGAATCCAGTAAAGTGCAATCCCGTTCATAACTATAAGAGCAAAAACATGAGTGATAAAGGACAGCAACTGCAAGACCCATTTCTCAATATGCTGCGCAAGGAGCATGTGCAGGTTGCTATATATCTGGTGAATGGCATCAAGCTGCAAGGCCAGATCGAGTCGTTTGATCAATACGTGGTGCTGTTGAAGAACACGATCACCCAGATGGTATATAAGCACGCTATTTCGACTATTGTTCCTGCGCGCGCGGTCAGCATTGCCCACGAAGACGCCGAGTAATGCAGCAACAGCCTGCCGGCTTGGAAGGCGCAATATTAGTCAGTATTGATTTTGGCGAGCACGATTACAGCGAGAGCCTGACAGAGCTGCGATTGCTTGCCGAAACCGCCGGTGTGCGCGTATTGGCCATAGTCGAAGCCAGGCGGCAAAGGCCTGATGCTGCATTGTTCGCCGGCAGCGGCAAAGTGCAGGATATCGCCGAGATCGTGGAGCAACTGGAAGTCCCGCTGGTGATCTTCAATCATGACCTTTCCCCGCGCAGATGCGCAATTTGTCCGCCAAGCTGAATACCCGCGTAATCGACCGGACCATGCTGATCCTGGATATTTTCGCGCAGCGCGCGCAAAGCCATGAGGGCAAGCTTCAGGTGGAGCTGGCGCAACTCAAATATCTCGCCACGCACCTGGTCGGCATGAACCAGGACATGGGGCAGCAGAAGCACGCTGTCGGGCGCGCGGACCTGGAGAAACCATGCTGGAGCTGGACAGGCGCAAGCTGGATAAGCGTGTTCATCTGCTGAAAGAGCGCCTGGAAAAGCTGAAGCGTCATCGTGCTGTGCAGCGCCGCGCACGCAATCGCCACGATGTGCTGTCGGTCTCCATCGTCGGTTATACCAATGCCGGGAAGTCCACGCTGTTTAACAGACTGACGCGCGCCAACGTTTATGTGGCCGACCAGTTGTTCGCCACGCTGGATACCACCTCGCGCCGCATGTTTACCGAAGAGGCCGGTGAGATCGTGATTTCGGATACGGTGGGTTTCATCCGCCATCTGCCGCATTCGCTGGTTGCCGCATTCCGCAGCACACTTGAAGAAACTGTGCAGGCCGATTTGCTGCTGCATGTGGTCGATGCCAATAATGCATTTCGCGACGATCAGATCGCCGAAGTAAACAAGGTACTGCGCGAGATCGGCGCCGCGGATATTCCGCAGGTGCTGGTATTCAACAAGATCGACCTTCAGGACGTGCCGCCCAGCGTGCAGCGCGACGAGTATGGTAGAATTGCAATCGTTTTTCTGAGTGCCAAAAGTGGTGCGGGTCTGGATGGATCGCGGCTTGCCTTGATGGAAGCCAAGACCACGCGCCAGA
>CAVWTZ010000099.1:0-20052 GCA_963757485.1 uncultured beta proteobacterium | reverse complement strand
GTGTCCGGCCTGCCGAATCTGTGCGCCACGCTGATACCGGACGGCAGAAATGAATGGGTAGAGCGCAAGCCTGTCGATTACCGCAGCCAAAGCACCGCCGCATTGCAGCATTTGCTGCGCATGGCCGGCGTGGTGGGTCTGGGCGGGGCGGCATTCCCAAGCGACATCAAGCTGCGCCCCGGCAAGCAGAAGATCACCACGCTGATCCTGAACGGCGCGGAATGCGAACCCTATATCACCTGCGACGACATGCTGATGCGCGAGCGCGCCGCAGAAATCGTGCAGGGCGCGGAAATGCTGCGTTTCATGCTGGATGCGAACGAAGTGCTTTACGGCGTCGAGGACAACAAACCCGAAGCGATCGCGGCATTGCAGCAGGCGATCGAAGCCGACGAGCCCGTTCTTCAACAAAACAAGCGCCATGAGGTGGTGACGATACCCACGATCTATCCGGGCGGCGGCGCGAAACAACTGATCCGCGTGCTCACCGGGCTGGAAGTGCCCTCCGGAAAATTGCCCACCGACATCGGCGTGCAATGCTTCAACGTCGCCACGGCCCACACGGTTTACCGCGCGCTGGCGCACGGCGAGCCGTTGCTGTCGCGCGTCATCACCATCACCGGCAACGTCCGCCACGCGCAGAATTATGAAGCGTTGATCGGCACGCCGATAGACGAACTGGTCGCGCTGAGCGAAGCGCTGCCGGACACCAGCGGATATATCATGGGCGGCCCGATGATGGGTTTCCCGTTGCCTGCGGTGCATGTGCCGATGGTGAAGGCCACCAACTGCGTGATCGCCGCATCGGAAAAATTGTTTCCGCCGCCACCGCCGGCCATGCCGTGCATACGCTGCACGCGCTGCGCCGAAGTGTGCCCGGCGGATTTGCAGCCGCAGGACCTGTACTGGTTTGCGCAATCCCGGGAATTCGGCAGGGCGCAGGCATTCAGCCTGTTCGACTGCATCGAGTGCGGCGCGTGCAGCTATGTCTGTCCCAGCCACATTCCGCTGGTGCAGTTTTACCGCTTTGCCAAGAGCGAGATCCGCGCGCGCGAGCACGACAAACAGCTCGCGGATCAGGCAAGGGTACGGCATGAATACCACGAACTGCGCCTCGAACGCGAGAAGCGGGAAAAGGCCGAAAAGCTCGCGGCCAGGGAAAAGGCCGCACAAGAGGCCAAGCATGCCGCAGCGCAGCCTTTAACGCCGCAACAACTCGCAGAACATGCAGAGCTGGAGGCGCGCCGCGCACACCTGCTTGAAGTTGCCCAGTCGGCAGTCGAGCAACATGATGAAGGAATAACGAAGTGACACCGGGAACAATCTGACCATGCTCTTTTCACCGCTCATCAGCAAATCGGAAGGCGTATCTGCGATCATGCTCAAGGTCCTGCTGGCATTGATTCCCGGCATTGCGCTGTATGTGTGGTATTTCGGCCCGGCGATCCTGGTTTCGATCACACTGGCCAGCCTCACTGCGCTGGTCACTGAAGCCACCATGCTCAAATTGCGCAACCGGCCTGTCATCCCATACCTGAAAGACAACAGCGCGCTGCTCACGGCCTGGTTGCTGGCGCTTTCCATTCCGCCGCTGGCGCCGTGGTGGCTGGTGGTGGTCGGGACGGCCTTCGCTATCGCGATCGCCAAACATCTGTATGGCGGGCTGGGCAACAACCTGTTCAATCCGGCGATGGTCGGCTACGCGGTGCTGATCATTTCGTTTCCGGCGCAGATGACCCACTGGATTGCACCGCATGGGCTGGGGCAGATCGAGCCGGGTTTTTTCGATCAACTGCAATATATTTTCCTCGGCGTGCTGCCGCATAATGCAAGCCTGGATGCCGTTACCATGGCCACGCCGCTGGACACGCTGAAAACACATCTGCACTTGGGCGAGCCGGTACGGCAGATTCTCGGCATGCCGATCTATGGTTATATCGGCGGACACGGCGGCGAAATGGTGGCATGGGGATTCTTGTTCGGCGGGCTTTATCTGCTTGCCGCGCGCATCATCAGTTGGCACATTCCCGTCGCGTATCTTGGCAGCCTTTTCGTCATTGCCGGAACCTTCCATCTGGTTGATCCGGCTCGCTACGTCGAGCCGTTGTTCCACTGGTACGCCGGTGCGGCGATGCTGGGCGCGTTCTTCATCCTGACCGACCCGGTCAGCAGCCCCACCACCAACAAGGGCCGCCTGATCTTTGCGGCGGGCGCGGCCTTGCTGACTTACTTGATCCGAGTGTTCGGCGGCTTTCCGGACGGCGTCGCGTTTGCCACGTTGCTGATGAACATTTGCGTGCCGCTGATTGTGCTGTATACCCAGCCTCCTGTATTTGGGAAAAAAGCCGGGGGCGACAAACCATGAGGCGCACGATCGCGAAAGCGTCGTTGATTACCGCGCTCAACCTGCTGTTCTTTGCGGTGTTCGGCACCGCCCTGCTGGCGATCGTTTACCAGCTGACGCACGATCCGATCGCGCGCAGCGAGGAAATGGAAAAGCTGAAACTGATCGCGCAGATTGCACCCGCGGGAAGCTACGACAACGACATCATCAAGGACACCGCGGAATTGCCCCCCGATGCGTTGCTTGGCAACGACGCTGCCACCCTGGCTTACCTCGGCCGGCTCAACGGCCAACCCTCGATCGCGGTGATGCAGGTCGTCGCACCGGACGGTTACGGCGGCAAGATCCATATGGTTATGGCCATTCGCCGCGATGGTAGAATCGCCGGTGTGCGCGTGGTATCGGACAAGGAAACACCGGGGCTGGGCGATTACATCGAGATAGCCAAGAACAAATGGATCACCGGCTTCGACGGGAAATCGCTGGACAACCCCGATGAAAGCGGCTGGAAAGTCAAAAAGGACGGCGGTTCGTTCGATTACATGGCCGGCGCGACGATCACGCCGCGCGCGGTGGTGAAAGCGGTGCACAAGGCCCTGCAGTATTTCGCGCAGCATCGCGACCAAATGTTCAAGCCGCATGCCCCAGTTAAAGCGGATGCGGTACCGAATGAAGGAGACAGGAAATGACCTTTCAGGAATTCAAGGATATTCTGTTCAACGGCGTGTGGAAGCAGAACACCGGGCTGGTGCAGCTGCTCGGCATGTGCCCCATTCTTGCGGTGAGCAGCTCGGTGGTGAACGGCGTCAGCCTGGGGCTCGCGACCGCGGTGGTGATGGCGCTTTCGGGCGCAGCGATCGCGCCGATCCGCAACCTGGTCCCGAACGAGGCGCGCATCCCGGTATTCATCCTGATCATCGCGGTGTTGGTCACCGTCGTCCAGTTCACGATGAACGCCTATATGTACAAGCTGTACCTGGTGCTGGGCATCTTCATTCCGCTGATCGTCACCAACTGCATCGTGCTCGCGCGCATCGAAGCCTTCGCGTCCAAGAACCCCGCGCTGCAATCCGCGCTGGACGGCTTCGCGATGGGCCTGGGACTGACCGCGGTGCTGGCGGTGCTGGGCGGCATCCGCGAGATCTTCGGGCACGGCACGCTGCTGTCCGGCATCGATATGGTGTTCGGCGAAGCGGCGAAATCCATCGTCATCACGGTGGTGCCGCACTACCACGGCTTCCTGCTCGCGATCCTGCCGCCCGGCGCATTCATCACGCTGGGCATGCTGATCGCGGGCAAGAACTGGCTGAACCTGCGCGCCGAACAGAAGGCGAAGAACAGCAGCGCAGCGGTCACGTCAGATGACGGGTATGCGCCTGCGGCGCACTGAGCGAGCGTAGCATTTAATAGTCGATATCTCGTGGCAGCACAGCCAATATTTTTCGGGAATGTTTCATGAACCCCGCCAAACGCCGCGAAATTTTCCTGCGCTTTCGCGCCGCCAATCCGCATCCGACCACCGAGCTGGAATACAAGACACCGTTCGAGCTGTTGGTCGCGGTGTTGCTGTCGGCACAGGCCACCGATGTCAGCGTGAATGCCGCAACGCGGCATCTGTTCCCGGTCGCGAACACGCCGCAAAAAATCCTCGACCTCGGCGAGGAAAAGCTGCGCGGCTATATCCAGCGCATCGGCCTGTACAAGACCAAGGCCAAGCACCTGATGCAGACTTGCCGTCTGCTGGTGGAGCGGCACGGCGGCAATGTGCCGCAGACCCGCGAGGAATTGGAGGCGCTGCCCGGCGTGGGCCGCAAGACCGCCAACGTGATCCTCAACACCGCGTTCGGGATGCCTACCATCGCGGTGGATACCCATATCTTCCGCGTCTCCAACCGCACCGGCATCGCGCCCGGCAAGGACGTGCTGGAAGTGGAAAAGAAGCTGCTCAAGTTCGTGCCGGATGAATTCAAGCACGACGCGCACCACTGGCTGATCCTGCACGGCCGCTATGTCTGCCAGGCGCGCAAGCCGAAATGCGGCGCGTGCATCATTCGCGACCTGTGCGAGTACAAAAACAAGGATAAATAGTGTTTTTCAATCCATCCCGCGATGAAGCGCGCAATTTCCTGTTCGAATCCTGGCGCAAGCGCAGGGCCGGGGAATTGCTTACGCCGCTGGAGGATCTCGCAGTGCAGCTGATCGCCAAGCATCCGGAATATTTTGCGGTGCTGGAAGACCCGGATCGTCATCGTGACAAGGATTATGTGCCGGAGCAGGGAGAGGCCAATCCCTTCCTGCACCTGATGATGCATCTGACCATAGAGGAACAGATCTCCATCGACCAGCCGGCTGGCATACGCGCGCATTTCGTGCGCCTGGCCCAGCAACTCGAATCGGAACACGATGCGCAACATCGCATGATGGAATGCCTGGGCGAGATGATCTGGCAGGCACAGCGCAATCGCACCCAGCCGGATGCGGCGGTATACTTGGCGTGTCTGGAAAAAAAATAACAAGGGCGTAACCATGCGTTTAAGCAAGATCACGACTCGAACGGGAGACAAGGGCACGAGCGGCCTTGCTGACGGCACGCGTCTCGGCAAGGACCACGCGCGCTTCGCGGTGCTGGGCAGCGTGGACGAACTGAACAGCCAGCTCGGCGTCATGCTTGCCGAACAGCTGCCTGCCGACATCCGCGCGGTGTTGCTGAGGATACAGAATGACCTGTTCGACCTGGGTGGCGCGTTCGCGTTGCCAACGCAGGACAGTTTCGAGGAAAGGAAAGTCATCTGGCTGGATGAACAGATTGCGCACTACAACGCCGATTTGCCGGCGTTGCGCGAATTCATCCTGCCGGGCGGTTCACGCGCGGGCGCGCTGTGTCATGTTGCTCGTACCGTTGCGCGCCGTGCCGAGCGCGATCTGGCGGTGCTTTCAAGGGACGAAGCTGTACCGCGATACGCGCTGCCCTACCTGAATCGATTGTCGGATTTGTTGTTTGTGCTGAGCAGATGCATCAATCGGGCAGATGCGGCCATTGAAACTTTGTGGCAACGCGATAATCGCAGGTGAAACGGGCGAAGACTACCGGGCGAGTTCGGGATAGTGGTAGTAGCGGGCATTCAGGTAATGGGCAACCTCAGCCACATCGTCTTCGCTCCACACCAAACCTTCGACTCCCTGCCAGCGGCGGACTTCCTTTTTCAGACTGACCCAATCCGTGGCGAGCTTGTTGTCACGCCAATGAATTTTTTCGTTGTGGCAGGCGATGCAATGGGTCGTGTACAACAGAACTCCGCGCGGCGTGTCGCCCCCAGACTGGGCATTGGCGATAGCGGGAAGCCACAAACAGACTGACAGCAAGGCAAACATCCATTTTTTGGTCATTTTGTTCTCCACAGTAATCGGGCCGATTTTTGCACCGCATGTTTTTCCGTATAGCACCTTGTCCCGGGTCAAGCCAACCGGATGATATCATCCGGCAACGCCAAGCCGGCCTTCCTGAAAATCCCTGATGGCCTGAAAAATCGCTTCCTTGCCGTTCATCACGAACGGCCCGTGTTGCACGACAGATTCGCGCAACGGTTTGCCGGCAACCAATATGGCCCTGGCGGGACCTGAGGAAATGAGCACTAGGCCGTCGGCCTTCCGGCTGGGCTCGGGACAGGCTGGCGTGCCGGCGAGTATGCCCATGCGGCTTTCGCCCGGCAGTGTGCCGCCTATGGTTACCTCGCCGCGATAGACAAACACCAAAACATGATGGGTTGCCGGCAAGGTCGCCGAAAACGGGCTCTCCGCCGGCAGGGCGAGGTCCGGATGCAGCGCTTCGGTATCCTCGCGGGTCATCGCACCGTGACGCCTGCATCCGTTGCATATTCGGGAATCTTCGCCTTCGCTATGTCACGATACCGGGCGGGAATGATCTTGCGCTGCGCCGGCAGGTTCAGCCACAGCCGGAAACCTTCCATCACGCGATCTTCCTGTTCCGGCATCTCGGAGTGGATGATGCGGCTGCCGGTCACGCCGGTGACGATGCGTTCTATCGCCCGCGGTTGCGCGCCGGCATCAAGGTGGCTGCTTGTTTAATTGCGGCACTCCCTAAAAAGCTGTTCGGTATCCTTTTTCAATCTATCAGAGGCCGCACGTTCCGCTTTCCCACTGTAATGCCCTGTGCGCAATGCGTCGAGTATTTGCCGCCAGTTATTCCAAGCAGCGTGGACGTCATTAATCCTTAACATGAATCATGGAGACTGCGTTGGCCAAATAGGCTGCAGCGTTGCCTAGGAGGTCCATGATTCTTTACCCATCCGCCACTTTACTCAGGAGTCTGACGATGTTAAATAAAACCGTTCTGGCAATGGCTGTCTCTTCAGCCTTGCTGGTGCTGACGATGTACGGCTGCAATAGCAGTTCCAGTCCCGCCAGCGCTTCCGATGCCGCAGCTTCTTTAGTCACGGCCACGCCGATCAAGCACGTCGTGGTCATTTTCCAGGAAAACGTTTCCTTCGATCACTATTTCGCAACCTATCCGAATGCGACCAACCCGGCCGGAGAAACGGCATTCACCGCACTGCCCGGTACACCCAGCGTCAATGGCCTGTCCGGTATCCTGCTCACCAGCAACCCGAACTCCACCAACGCCACTACCCCCAACGCCACATCCACTTCCACTGCCGTTAATGGCACTGGCGCCACCAACCCCTTCCGCCTTGATCCTGCGCAGGCCGCAACGGCTGACCAGGGCCACAATTACACGCCTGAACAATCGGCCTACGACAACGGCTTGATGGATCTCTTCCCGGCCTACACCGGCACGGCAGGCAGCGGCGGAAGCGGCGCTTTCAATACCAAGGGCCTGGTCATGGGCTATTACGACGGCAACACGGTCACGGCACTGTGGAACTATGCCCAGCACTACGCGATGAGCGACAACTCGTTCAGCACCACCTTCGGCCCCTCGACACCCGGTGCGGTCAACTTGGTTTCCGGCCAGACAGGCGGCGTGGTCTATGACCTTGGCAACCCGTCCACCGACACCAGCCATGCCACTCCGGATGGCCAAGGCGGCTACACCCTGATAGGCGACATCGACCCGACCGGCGATCCGTGTTCCTCGACGACCAAGACGGCACACATGACCGGCAAGAATATCGGCGACTACCTGAATGCCTCCGGCATCACCTGGGGCTTTTTCGAGGGCGGCTTCGACCTGACCCTGACGAACCCCAACGGCACCACCGGATGCGCACGTTCGAGCGTATCCACCGTCGTCGGGGGAACCGGCCAGGCGGATTATATCCCTCATCATCAACCCTTCCAGTACTACGCCTCGACCGCCAACCTGACCCATGCCCGGCCTAGCTCAATTGCCGCGATAGGTCAGACGTATGAGGCTGATGGCAAGACCAAAGACCCCGCCAACCATCAGTACGATAGCCACGACTTCTTCGATACGCTGGCTCAGGGAAACATGCCTGCGGTGAGTTTCCTGAAAGCCCCCGGCATTCAGGACGGCCATGCAGGCTATTCCGATCCGACCGACGAGCAAGTGTTCATAACCCAAACGGTCAACACCATCATGAAGAGCCCGTTCTGGAAGGATACCGTGATCGTCATCGCCTACGACGATTCGGATGGCTGGTATGACCACGTGATGGGACCGATAGTCAATACAGGATATGCCAGCCCCGCCGATGTCCTGAATCTTTGCAAGGACCAAACAAAATTGTCTCTGGATGGTCCGGACGGTTATCCGGTGGCGGGCCGCTGCGGGTATGGTCCGCGTCAGCCGCTGCTGGTCATCTCGCCGTATGCGAAGGCGAACTTCGTCGATCACAGCGTCACCGACCAAACCTCCATCCTCAAGTTCGTCGAGGACAACTGGCTGGGCGGTCAGCGCATCAGCACCGGCACTTTCGACAATATCGCCGGCCCCATCACGAACATGCTGAATTTCAGCAACGGGGGCAATACGCCAGCCGTGATACTCGACACGACGAAGGGCACGGTTAATTAAGCAACGGGTTCTTTGCTAACCAGAGTTTCAGCCGCGGTTTCGCCGCGGCTGAATTCGTTTTAAAGGTTGCTGATACAAAGAACACAGCACACTGCCAATGGCGAATCCTGGCCAGAAAGATTCATCATGAAATTCACCAATAGCCATTTCAGATTGTTTACTCGTCTGAACGTGGGCATTGTATCCCGGCTTGTTTGCCTATTATTGGCCGCCGGTCTCACCGGTTGCAGCGGCTCAGGTTCGCCGGATGCCGGAATTTCTCAGGCACCTGCATCATCGGCGACTGAAACGTCATCGAGTACCTCGTTGTCGGCAATCGCGCAGCTCGGGCGCAAAATCTTCTTCGACACAACTCTTTCGGCCTCGGGCCAAATGGCTTGTTCGACCTGTCACGATCCAGCCCAACATTACGGCCCAGTCAATGACTTGTCCGTACAGGCAGGCGGTCCCGCAATGGCGGCCTCCGGAATTCGCGAGGCGCCGGAGATCACCTATGATTACCGAAACCCGGCATTCAGCATCGGTCCGGACAACCCCGCGCTGGAAAATGTCAATATCGGCCAGGCGGCCGCCTCGGCCAGCAGCGCCACCATCCCCCAGAAGGTGGCGGGAGGAAGCGCATCCGGTACGGCCCTCGTCCCGCAGGGCGGGCTGTTTTTGGATGGCCGCGTCAATACACTTCAGGAACAAACCGATGGCCCGCTGTTCAATCCCGTGGAAATGGCCAATGCCGGCGTCAGCGATCTTGCCGCCAAGCTCGCCAAAGCTTCGTATGCGCCCGAATTCCGGCAGATATTTGGCGCCAATATTTTCAGCAATCCGCAGCTGCTCGTTTCGGAGGCGGAGAATGCGATTGCTCGATTCGAGTTTGAAGATCCTTCATTCCACTCGTTCAACAGCAAATACGATTATTACCTTGCCGGGAAAACCGGGCTGACCGCCGCGGAAATGAACGGCCTCAAACTGTTTGAAGATCCCAACAAGGGCAACTGCGCTGCCTGCCATCTCGATCGGATGACCCCGGATGGCCTGCCGCCGATGTTCACGGATTTCCAGTACGAAGCACTGGGTGTCCCGCGCAACAGCGCGATTCCGGCCAATGCCAATCCTGACTTTTACGATCTTGGCCTGTGCGGGCCTGCCAGAACCGACTTGACCGCGCAAACGAATTATTGCGGCTTGTTTCGCACGCCCTCCCTGCGCAACGTGGCGACGTGCAAGGTTTTTTTTCATAATGGCCTATACAAGTCACTCAGCGACGTATTGCAGTTTTACGTGTTCCGCGACATCAACCCCGAACGCTTTTATCCCAGGGCCGCGAATGGCAGCATCCAAAAGTTCAATGATCTTCCGCCACAATATCAGGCCAATGCCGACACAAGCGACGCGCCATTCAACCGGAATCCCGGAGATTCGCCGGCGCTGAGTGCCAGCGAAATCCAGGACGTGATCAGCTTTTTGAATACCTTGACCGACGGATACCTGCCGGCTAACGCCTATCACCCGTGAACAATGTCTCCTTGCAAAGCGGGTGATTGAGCCATTTTGCTGCAGCCGAATCCGGACGTTCGCGATCCTTGCGCCAATTTGATCAGACTAGTGCGAATGGCAACGGTGATACAATTCTATCCCCGATTTGTTTAAAGGAGAGTTCCATGCGTCGCATACTGTTTGCTGTTGCTTTGGCTGGTTTATCGACTCTGACTTATGCCTCCGGCTTCAAGCTTTCAAGTCCGGAAATAAAAGCCAATCACATGATCCCCCAGCGCTTCGAGTTCAATGGCTTTGGCTGTTCCGGCGAGAACAAATCGCCCGAACTAAAATGGAGCGGTGCGCCCGAGGGCACCAAGAGCTTTGCCGTGACGGTGTACGATCCCGATGCGCCGACGGGTTCGGGCTGGTGGCATTGGGTGGTCATCAATATCCCGGCTGAGGTAACCGAATTGGCATCGAATGCGGGTGCACTTAACAGCACGACCTTGCCCAAAGGTGCGGTGCAAGGGCGCTCCGACTACGGTGTGGCAGCCTGGGGCGGCACCTGCCCGCCGAAAGGCGATAAACCGCATCGCTATATTTTCACCGTGTACGCGCTCAAGACTGACAAGCTCAATGTTCCGGCCGATGCCGCCGCGGCGCTGACCGGGTACATGATCCATGGAAATATGCTGGGCAAAGCCAGCTTCACCGCAAAATACGGGCGCGCCAAATAGCCGAAATACATGGGGCGGGATGTGTTACACCGCCTCATGGAAAGATTTTAAACAGCACCGACTGGTGCTAGACTATGAACTGCTGCATTTGCAGTAATACCAACAAAGGAAAAAAACATGAACAGAAAAGAACTGATAGATGCATTGTCTGACAAGACAGGCAGTTCCAAAGCAGACGCTGAGCGCAACATTTCGGCCCTGATCGAAATCGTCACCAACACACTGAAGAAGGGTGACAGTGTTGCTCTGGTTGGTTTCGGTACATTCGAGGTACGCAAGCGTGCCGCACGCGCCGGTCGCAACCCCAGCACCGGCGAAGCAATCAAGATCAAGGCAGCCAAGGTCCCGGCATTCAAGGCCGGCGCTACGCTGAAGGCAGCAGTGAACGGCACAAAGAAATAATCACTTAGGACCCACCAGCCTTCCACGAGGGCTGGTGACTGTTCGCTGGCGCCGTATTTCTGGCGGACATTCCAGTGAAGCACGTTACGCGCGCTTTTTCAGCCGGCCATGTGGCCGGTAACTATTTCCAACCCCTATTTTTCGCGGTCTGGCCGGTTCCGGCGTAGCATAGCCATGTCCGAACAATGCATTGCTGTTCTGGAGGGAAGCTTGCACTATGGATCGCCCCGACATGCTGTTCTGGAATCTGTCAACTGAATCGCTGCAATCAGGATTGGAGGCGACCCAGGCCGGGCTGAGCCAGCAGGAGGCGCTTGCGCGCACCGCCAGGTTCGGCCCCAACACGCTGCGGGACCATGGCGAACGGCCTTTGCTCATCCAATACCTGAGCCACTTCAAGAATCCGCTGGTGCTGGTTCTGCTGGCGGCCAGCGCCGTGTCCGCGCTGACCGGCGAGATCACCGGTTCGGTGATCATCTGGGTCATCGTGTTGATGAGCGTGACGCTGGATTTCGTGCAGGAATATCGCGCCGGCCGCGCTGCCGAGCAACTGAAGAAATCCGTTGCCGTGCGTGCCACGGTTTTGCGCGATGGCCGCCCCCAGGAAATCCCGATCGCGAGACTGGTGCCGGGCGATGTGGTGCTGCTGGCTGCGGGTGACCTGATTCCGGCAGATTGCCGTTTGCTCGAGGCCAAGGACTTCTTCATCAACCAGTCGCTGCTGACCGGCGAATCCTATCCGGTGGAGAAGCATGCTCTCGATTTGCCGGCGCCGGCGGCAGACCTCAGCCAGGCCGACAATGCGGTGTTCATGGGCACGTCGGTCATCAGCGGGATGGCCAAGGCGATGGTGTGCCGAACCGCGGCCGACACTGCCGTGGGCGATATCGCCGATTCGTTGCAGGTCAAACCACCTCCCACTGCTTTCGAGCTCGGCACCCAGAGCTTCGGCATGCTGATCATGCGCCTTACGATTCTGCTGGTGCTGTTCGTGTTTCTGATCAACGCGTTCTTTCACCGGCCGTTCCTTGAGTCGTTCCTGTTCGCGATCGCGCTGGCCGTCGGCCTCACGCCGGAGCTGTTGCCGATGGTGGTCACGGTGACGCTGTCGCGCGGTGCGTTGCGCATGGCGAAGCAGCAGGTGATCGTGAAGAAACTATCTTCGATACACAATCTGGGCAGCATGGATGTGCTGTGCACCGACAAGACCGGCACGCTCACCGAGGGCCGCATCAAGCTGGAACGCCATCTCGACGCACTCGGGAACGACAGTACGCAGGTGTTGCATCTGGCTTTCCTCAACAGTTATTTCGAGACCGGGCTGAAGAGCCAGCTGGACGACGCGATCCTCGAGCACAAGGAGATAAACGCAAGCGGCTGGCGCAAGATCGACGAGGTGCCGTTCGATTTCGAACGGCGGCGCGTTTCGGTTCTGGTCGACAATGGACTGCCAGGACAAGTGCTGGCCGGACAGGGATTGTATGGTCCGGGCAACAAACGGCTGCTTGTGGTCAAGGGCTCGCCCGAGGACATCCTCAGGCTGTCCACGCAATACGCAGTGGGCGAACTGGAAGAATTCAAACCGCTGGACGAGCAGGCGCTGGCAGCTATCCAGGCCTTGCACGACAGCTTGGGCAGGGAGGGCTTCAAAGTACTTGGCATCGCCTGGCGGGCGGTAGCGCTGGATCACCCGCATGCGGTGGTCGACGATGAGACCGAACTGACCTTCGCCGGCTTCGCCGCGTTCCTCGATCCGCCGAAAGAGAGCGCGGCGCACGCGCTCAAGGCGCTGGCGGCGGACGGGGTGAACGTCAAGATCGTCACGGGCGACAGCGAACTGGTCACCCGCTATGTGTGCGGGAAACTAGGCATGCCCGTTATCGGAGTGCTGAATGGCAGCGAGATACAGCAAATGGATGACACCGCACTCGCGGTGCGGGCCAAGGAGGCCAACCTGTTCTGCCGCGTTACGCCGGCGCAGAAGAACCGCATCATCCTGTCGCTGAAAGCGCAGGGGCACACCGTCGGTTACCTCGGGGACGGCATCAACGATGCGCCTTCGCTGCGTTCGGCGGATGTCGGGATATCGGTAGATAGCGCGGTGGACGTGGCCAAGGCGGCGGCCGACATGATCATGTTGCGTGAGGACCTGAACGTGTTGCACGCAGGCGTGCAGGAGGGGCGGCGCACCTTCACCAACATCCTGAAATACATCATGATGGGGACCAGCTCGAATTTCGGCAACATGTTCAGCATGGCCGGTGCGACGCTGTTCCTGCCGTTCCTGCCGATGCTGCCGTCGCAGATATTGCTCAACAACCTGCTCTACGACGTCTCGGAACTGCCGATCCCGATGGATAACGTAGACCACGCATATCTGACCCACCCCAGGCACTGGGACACGACTTTCATCCGCAACTACATGTGGGTGGTGGGCCCGGTCAGTTCGGTGTTCGATTTCCTGACGTTCTTCGTCCTGCTGAAGGTATTCGGGGCCGGAGAGGAACTGTTCCATACCGGCTGGTTCATCGAATCCATCGCCACCCAGGTGCTGGTGATCTTCGTGATCCGTACCCGGGGCAACCCGTTCAAAAGCCGTCCGCACATTGCGCTGACTGTCACTTCGCTGGCGGTTGTTTTGATAGCCGCGGCATTGCCGTTTACGCCATTTGCCGCGCCACTCGGCTTCGTCGTTCCGCCGCCGCTGTTCTACATGATTTTGCCGGGAATGGTGCTTTGCTATCTGCTGGCGGTTGAATTTGTGAAGCGATATTTTTACCGGCATTTCACGGTGCGCTGAAACTGCATTGCACCGCTTCCTGACCCCTGCCTTCCGAAGGCGGTTCGAGTATGGCTGCTATCCAACTGGGGTAAACGTTCAAACAGGCCGGACAATTAATTACCACGTTGATTATATGGGGATTATTGACGATGGGAAGTTGCATTTGCGGTCAACTGATGGCAATATTTCCGGGCCGCGTTGCCAGCTTGATTTCGCGTTGAGTTAGCGAATAATTCGCTATCGAAAGTGGTATCAGAACAGCTGCGGTGTAAACATGTTCAATTGATAATTTTTCAGGGGGTTTTACTGTGCCGACTTTTTTTGTTCTACCGTTTGTTTTCTCACCATTTATCGTGGTTAGCCTGTTGATTTTGTTCGCTGGCAAATCTTAAGCGGCAGTTGAATTACCCCAATTGCAACACAGGGGATGGCCTGGCAGAAGCCAGGCCTTTTTATTTCGCGTAAATGGAAGATAAGGCAAGGGAACGATGATGCATCCGTTTTCGCCGCACTGTAAAAATTATTGCGGCAACGTTTGGCCACACCCCGGCGGGGGTAAGGTGCGATTGGATTCTATTGGTTCAGTTTTGCCGCAATCGCTCGCTCGGCAGCCGCCCAATGCTCATCCGAGCGGCCTTGAAAACCATGCTGCTCGGCAATAAAGTATGCGGCTGTCTCAACCATGCGATAGCGTTCTTCGGGGGTTGGCTGTAGCGCCGCCTTGTTTTCGGCGGCCGGTGACTTTGCCTTGGTGGTTGCAGCCTGCTTTAGTGGAGCTTTGGTTTTTGCGGCCGGGGCAGACACCTTTTTTGCTGCGGGAGCCTTGGGCTTTTTCGGTTCTGAAGCAGTGGCTACAGGCTTTTTCGGGGCCGCTTTTTTTGCAACCGGCGGTACCGCCGCTTTCGTGGCCTTGGATTTAACGCCAGCCACTTTTTTTGTGGCCGTTTGTTTCTTTTGCTCTACCATCTCGTCACCTCATTAGTTGTCAAGATCAGAAATTCTGGAACCGGGCAAGGCGAATGATATTGATGCAAGTCTTGTCAGTCAACAAATCGCAACTAATATTTGACGCCGAACGCTCAACGGACTAAGGTTTCATGCACTACTTTATAAAGAGTACAATAACGCATGGGTATCCCGGAAAGATACCCTATATGTCGGCGACACCAATATGGGAACTTCTTGGCTGTGTGGTGACCGTGACCGGTTTGCCGCTGGTGATTCCCGTGTTTATCTTCGAGCGGTGCAAAGAGCGCCGCAACGAGCAAAAAGCCAAGATTCCGGGTTCGCGGACGATATGCACATACTGGCTGCAAGCTATCCGGTTGCGTAAAACCAATATGGAAAGGGTGCCATGCTGACGATACTGGTCATCAACTCCAAAGGGGGATCGGGAAAGACCACCCTGACCACCAATCTTGCCAGTTACTATGCCACCAGGAAAATCCGGATTGCGATCATGGATTACGATCCGCAGGGTTCGAGCATACACTGGCTGCGGGTGCGGCCCGATGAACTGGAGAAGATTCATGGAGCCAACGCGGCACCGGCCAAAGGAGCAGTCCCCTTGCGCAGTACCCATGCATGGGTACCTGCGGATACCGAAGTCACGATCATCGATGCGCCGGCCGGAACAAAGGGCTTGTTGCTGCAGGACCTGGTGCGCAAGTCGAACTTTATCGTGATCCCGGTCGCGCCCTCTCCGATTGACATCCACGCCACAGCCGATTTCATCAAGGAGTTGTTCCTGTTTGGCGGCGCGCGCAACTCCAACGCGAAGATCGCGGTGGTCGCCAACCGGGTGCGCAATTCCTCTTCCTCGGTCTATGAGGCGCTGCAGCGATTTCTCAATTCCCTGAAGCTGCCTTTTCTCACCAGCATTCACGATTCTGAAAATTATCTCTACGCCTCGGAAAAGGGTCTGGGTGTATTTGAGATGGATAATTCAGCCACCGTTGCGGAAAGACAAGAACTCATGCCCATCCTGAAATGGCTGAACGGGCAATTCCCCGCCAAATTCGGGACTCGCCTTGAAGAGAGTTCCTCCAACGTCGATGAGACAAGAAGTTTTGCGATGGGTACGCAGAACTTCACTATCCTCAGTTCCACGGGCAGATTCAAGACTCCCTCCTGACTCTGCCGGGTGGAATGGGCTAGCCTGGGTCAGTGCGGCTCGCCACGAGATCAAGCCTGTTGCCGGCGTAACTCGACCCGTTTGAGATAAGTCTCGCGCGCAAGCTGCACGTCTTCCAGAAAATAGGGCAGTTCCTTCAGCAGCATGGCTTGCGGGCCGTCCACCAGCGCCTTGGGCGGCGCGGGGTGGAAATCCACCAGGACCATGTTGGCGCCGGCCACGATGCCCTGCGCGGTCACGTGCATCATGTCGAGGATGCCGTCCGGCGCGGCGGCGCGCGAGCCTACCGAGTGCGACGGGTCGATGCACACCGGCATGCGCGTCAGCCGCTTGACCACCGGCACATGCGAAAAATCGACGAAGTTGCGGTGCGGGTCGCCCATGTTGGTCTTCATCCCGCGCAGGCCGAACACCACGTTGCGGTTGCCCTCGGAAGCCAGGTATTCCGCGGCATTCAGCGATTCGTCCAGCGTGATGCCGAAGCCGCGCTTGAGCAGGATCGGCATCTCGGTCTGGCGCCCGACGATCTTCAGCAGTTCGAAATTCTGCGTGTTGCGCGTGCCGATCTGCAGCATCACGCCGGTCGGGTTGCCGGTCTGGTGCAGCGCTTCCTTGATTTCGTTGAGATGCGACTCATGGGTGATTTCCATCGCGATCACCTTGATGCCATATTTGCCGGCCAGTTCGAACACATAGGGCAGGCACAGCTTGCCGTGGCCCTGAAACGCATAGGGGCTGGTGCGCGGCTTGTATGCGCCCATGCGCGTGCACACCTGGCCGCTGTCGTGCACCGCCTTCATCATGATCTCGACATGCTCGCGGTTGTCGACCGCGCACAAGCCGGCGAACACGTTCAGCGTATCCTGCCCGAAGCGCACGCCGTTGTATTCGAAGTGGGTGGGACGCTGGTCGTCCTTGTGCCGCCCGAGGATGCGGTATTCTTCGGAAACACGCACCGCGCGCTCGACGCCGGGCAGGTTCTGCATATCCTCGATTCCCAGCGCCTTGGTGTTGCCGATCAGATAGATCTCGGTCAGCGTCTTTTCACTGCCGCGCTCGATATGCACGCGTGTCTGAATGCCCGGCAAAGAGGCGAGGTGTGACAGCAACTGTTTGTATTCGGGGGAGTGCTCGCCGACGTTGGAGTTCAGTATCAGTATCATTTTTATTTCCGTTCATTTGTGCAACAAAATGGCCGACTGCGCCGGCCACAGCGCCATCGGTTCGCGCGTGAAGCCGCTCTTGGCAAACTGCGTCCAGCGGCCGATTACGTAGGATACCAGCACATTCGCGTGCGCGCCCACATCTACCGCATCTCCCATCTCGCCCTGAGTGGCGGCCATGCGCAGAGATTGTTTGAGCGTGGCTTCGATGCGGTCCAGCAATTGATTGATGCGCTGCTGCAATCGTTCGTCCTCGTTAACCAGCGCATCGCCGATCAGCACGCGCGTCATGCCGCGGTTCTTTTGCGCGAAATTGAGCAGCATGGACATGATGTCTTCGATTTGTCTTACGCCGCTCTTTTCTTCCTGGGTGATCTTGTTGATCAGGCCGAACACGGTCTGCTCGATGAACTCGATCAGGCCTTCGAACATCTGCGCCTTGCTGGCGAAGTGGCGATACAGCGCCGCTTCGGAAAGTTCCAGCCGCGCGGCCAGTGCGGCCGTGGTGATCTTCTCGCCCTTGGGTTGTTCCAGCATTCCGGCAACGGCTTGCAGGATCTGTAATTTTCTTTCGCCCGGTTTTGCGGCCATGTTTTCCCCTCTTTCAATTATCCTCTCCCCCAACCCCTCTCCCGCAAGCGGGAGAGGGTGGCCGAAGGCCGGGAAAGGGTTTGTAATTAGCCTATACGACCCAAAATTTCCGGCAGCTGCATTACATCGCGAATCTTCGCATCCACGCAGGGCGCGTTTTTGTTGCCGGCATTCACCCATACGGTGCGCATCCCCAGCCGTTTCGCCGCGCGCAGATTTGCGAGGCTATCCTCAACCATGATGCATTGCGGTGCTTTCACGCGATGCATCTTCAGCAGCCGGATGAAACCGAAATTGTCCGGCTTGGGACGATAGCGCGTGTGTTCCACCGCCATCACATCGTCGAACAAATCGTCCACGCGCAACAGTTTCAGTACTGCAGAAGCATAGTGCTGCGGCGCATTCGAGAACACGACTTTTCTGCCCGGCAATGCTTTCAGTACATGGCGCAACCGCGGGACTCTCAGCACCATCCGGTCCAGTTCCGGAAACTGATGCGTATGCCACAGAAAATGATCCGGATCGGTGCCGTGATGGCGCATCAGGCCGGTCATTGTCGCGCCGTAGCGCAGCCAATAATGCACGCGCAAATCGTTTGCCGCCGCCTCATCGATGTGCAGATGCTCCCGCAAATAAGCCGTCATGCTGCGGTTGATGTGCGGGAAGATGTGCGGAGTCGCGTCATGCAATGTGTTGTCTAGATCAAAAATCCACAGCGGAGCGTTCACGCCCTATTTGCTCTTGATCAGCGTTCCCACGCCTTCATCGGTGAGGATTTCCAGCAACAGCGCATGCTGCACGCGCCCGTCGATGATGTGCACCGAACGCACCCCGCTGCGGGCGGCATCCAACGCAGAACTGATCTTGGGTATCATGCCGCCCGACAATGTGCCGTCCGCAACCAGCTTATCGATTTCCCTGGGTGTCAGGCCGGTCATCAGCTTGCCGTCCCTGTCCAGCACGCCCGGCGTGTTGGTCAGCAGCACCAGCTTTTCTGCGCGCAATACCTCGGCCAGTTTGCCCGCCACCACATCGGCGTTGATGTTCAAGGTCTCGCCATCCGGCGATACGCCGATCGGCGCGATGACCGGAATGAAGTCTCCGGAATCCAGAAAAGTGATGATGGACGGGTCGATCTTGTTGATGTCGCCGACCAGGCCGATGTCCAGCATCTTGCCCGGCTCGGTGTTGCTCTCCAGCAGCAGTTTCTCGGCGCGGATAAAGGCGCCGTCCTGCCCGGTCAGGCCCACCGCCTTGCCGCCGAACCGGTTGATCAGGTTGACGATGTCCTTGTTGACCTTGCCCAGTACCATCTCGACCACGTCCATGGTCTCTTCGTCGGTAACGCGCATGCCCTGGATGAATTCGCCCTGTTTGCCCACCTTTTTGAGCAGGTCGTTGATCTGCGGACCGCCGCCGTGCACCACCACCGGATTCATGCCGACCAGCTTGAGCAGCACCACATCGCGCGCGAAGCTCTCCTGCAGCGCCGGCTCGGTCATCGCGTTGCCGCCGTACTTGATGACGATGGTCTTGTCGAAAAAGCGCTGGATGTAAGGGAGGGCCTCGGAAAGCACCCGGGCTTTTATTTCGGCGGTGGCGGCAGAAAGCGGCATGATATTCCTTTGCAAAAAGTTGCCGCGGATTCTACACCAGAAGAAAAGTCGCCGGGTTCAAATTGAATCGGGCGGCAAGCGCCGCCTGATCATCCGTGGAAGCCAACACTCACTCAGTCCATCTGCATTTTCATCTGCTGATGCTTAATTTTTGTCCTTGAGGATCTTGTTCAGCGCGGTGCCGACGTGGACATCGCCGTTGGCAAAGGGCGGACCGTCGTGCAGGACAAATTTCTCCGCGCCGGATCGCGCCGCCTGAATTTTCTGGTAGAGTCCGGCGGCTTCCCATTTTTTCAGGAGCTCCGGCGCGCGACACCAGATCGGCTTTCATGGGAAAGCCGATGCGCGGCAGATTGAGCGTGTTTTTGTAGTCGGTAGCCATTTTCAGGAACGCGAACGGTAACAGCGGAAAAAAGCGGTGTCAACGAACGCGCGGAGCTGGATTGGAAAGTGACGAATTGAAGAAAAACCGGGTCAGACAGTCAGAAGATGACCGAAAGACCCGGGGAATTCAGAATGAGTTCAACGTAGGATTACGGAGGACTCCAATCCGGGCCTGAACCAAAACCCGGATCGAAAACAAATTCAAAAAATCAAAGATCGCAGTGCAACCCCCTCAAACATCGTTGCAACCACCCCAATAAATCACAGACGCTTATTTTTGTCAACAATGAATCAAAAGTATAATTAAAATTGATGATTGGCCAGCCCTTCATTAACCGCCGGTCGGAATGGACGCGGGCGGCGCCGTTGGCGAAGGCAGGTTGGGCGAACCAGTGACACCCTTGTGGGGC
>CAVWTZ010000098.1:0-28998 GCA_963757485.1 uncultured beta proteobacterium | reverse complement strand
GGCAGCTTCGCGCTCGTGGTGCCCGTGCTGATCGCCGCCGCGTCGGTCGTGCTGCTGGTCCAGCCCGCGATCAAGAAGCGGGCCGAGCGGGCCGAGCGGGCCGGGAGCCATCGGCGAGCCCGGCCTGGCCCGTCGCGTGGCGCTGTTCGCGGTCGCCATGTACGTCGGGTACTTCGGCGCGGCCGCGGGGATCATGCTGCTCGTGGTCCTGTCCGGCATGATCGACGAACCGCTGGTCAGGGTCAACGCCATCAAGAACGCGGTCTCCGGCGCGGCGAACGCCATGGCCGCGGTGTGCTTCGCGCTCTTCGGCGACGTCAGGTGGAAGCTGGTGGTCCCGCTCGCGGCGGGCTTCCTGATCGGCGGGTGGATCGGGCCCGCGATCGCCCGCCGGGTGCCCGCCCGGGCGTTCCGCCTCTTCGTCGCCGTGTGCGGCCTGGGCCTGGCGATCAAGCTCGGCCTCAGCGCGTACCGCTAGGGCGTGACCACGACCTTGCCGACGGCGCCGGCCTCGCAGGCCTCCTGCGCGGCCGCGATGTCCTCCAGGCCGAACTTGTGCACGGGCAGGCCGGTGAGGTCGCCTGCGGCGAGCGCGGCCGTGATGTCCCTGGCCGCCTGGTCAAGCGCGGCCGGCGCCACCCCGTAGAGCAGGATGAATTTGAGCTTCACGTTGGCGGTCATGCAGGCCCGCACGGGCAGGACGGGATCGGCGGGCTCCGCCGCGTAGGTCACGACCGTGGTCCCCGCCCGGGCCAGCGCGAGGTCGAGCGCCAGGTTGGCGCCGAGCGCGACCTCGATCACCCGGTCGACGGCCGGGGCGAACGCGCGCACCTGGTCGGCCACGTCCGCGGCGCGGTAGTTCACCACCAGGTCCGCGCCCGCCTTCTCCGCCAGCGCCGCCTTCTCGGAGCTACTCACGGTCGCGATGACCCGAGCGCCCGCTCGTTTGGCCAATTCAATGGCGAAGTGACCCACGGCCCCTGCCCCTCCGGCCACGAGCACGGTCTGGCCGGTGATCGGTCCGTCGGAGAACAGGCAATAGTGCGCGGTCATGGCGGGCACGCCCAGCGTGGCACCCAGGTCGAACGAGGCGCCGTCGGGCAGCGGCGCGGCCTGCCTGGCGGGCAGGACCGTCCACTCGGCGGCGGTCCCCCACCGTCGTCCGGCCGCCGCGAGCCACAGCCAGACGCGCTGCCCCACGCGCCCGGGGTCAACCCCGGCCCCGACCGCCTCGATGATGCCCGCGCCGTCCTGGTGCGGGACCTGGAAGCCGTCGATGGGCCGCGGCGTCAGGCCCGAGCGGCTCTTGTAGTCGGTGGGGTTGATGCCCGAAGCACGCACCCGGACCAGCACCTCGCCGGGCCCCGGCTGGGGCCGGTCAAGCTCCTCGACGCTCAGTACCTCCGCCGCCTGCCCGGTCCTGGTATAGATGGCTGCCCTCATGGATGGAGCGTAACGCCTTTGGCGGCGATGCCGCTGGCCAGGAACGCAGTGACGTTCAGCTTCTGCCACGGCTCCAGGTCCCCGCGCACGGCGATGGCGATCTTAGTGTCGAACCGGATGGTCATGGGTTTCCCTAGACCTCGATGGCCCCGCCGACGGCGCGCAGATGGTCGCGGAACGTCAGGGCGGGCTCCTGCTGGCGCCGGGCCAGGTAGGCGTCGAACCGCACCTGGTCGCGGAGTGAGACGCCAGCCCGGATCTGGTCGGCCTGACGGCGTTCGGTATCGCGGATCGTCTCGGCCAGCGCGAACAGGTCGCCTGCGCGGTCGGCCGGCACAAACAGCACGCCGTCGTCGTCCCCGAGGACCAGGTCGGAAGCGTCCACCGTCCAGTCCCCGGCCGTCGCGGACCGTAGCGCGTCATCGGGGCGGGCCTGCAGGCGCAGCGGGCCGGTCGGGATCGCGCCCAGGCTGAACACCGGCAGGCCGATCGCCCGGATGTCGGCGGTGTCGCGGTGCAGCCCCCAGATCACGACTCCGGCCAGCCCGGCCGCCTGCGCCTCGAGCACGACCAGGTCGCCGACGCAGGCCTCGTCCAGCCGCCCGCCGTTGTCGACGACGAGCACGTCGCCGGGTTCGGCGGACTCGAACACCTCAAGGAAGACGTCGACGCTCCCCGCGTGCCGGGCCGGGGCCACCCGGCCGGCCAGCCGGCCGCCCGGCACCACGGGGTGCACGCGGGCACACCGCACGGGCACCTGGGCGCGCAGGCAGGCGTCGGCCAGGTGGGCGGTGGTCAGCGTCGCGAACCTGCGGCGCAGCTCCGGGTGATCCATACCGCACTAGGGTGGCCGGTCCGGGGCGGCGGGTCTTGAACGCTGGAGCGCGGGGCAGATCCTCGCACCTGGGATAATCGGGGCATGGCGGTCGTCGGGGAACCGTTGGGCCAGGACTGGGCCCGGTACTGGCGCGTGGACGGGGTGCCCGTGGAGGCGATGCACGCGCACTTCACCGCGCACGTGTACCACCGGCACAGCCACGAGAGCTACTCGTTCGGCCTGACCGAGACCGGGCGCGCAGGCGTTTACCTGCCGTCGCGGCCGGCATGTGAGCGGCGCGGGCATGGTGATGACCTTCAATCCGGACGACCCGCACGACGGGCACGCAGCGGGCGAGGCCGGGTTCACCTACCGGATGGTGCACATCTGGCCGGAGTTCTTCACGACATTGATTGGCGACGCGCCGCTCCCGCTCCCACTGTTCCGCTCGCCGGTGATCGACGACCCGGAGGTCGCGGAGTCGCTGCTCCGGCTGCACGCGTCCCTCGAGAAATGCGCGGGCATAAACGCCGGGCGACGAATGTCCCTGGAAATACACCAGATCGCCCCCATGCGTGTCGGTCTTGCCATGGAAGAAATGATTGAAAGCCACGTCGTACAAGGTGGCAGCGGAAGCGAAGCTGGCGATATGCCCGCCCAGCTCGGACGAGTCGCGGTTCGCATTCAATACCAGCACCATCGCGTTCCAGCGCATCCAGGCACGGATGCGGTGTTCCAGATCCATGTTGCCGGTGGAGCGTATTTCCTGGTCAACCGGGATCGTATTGCAATAGGGCGTGACCGCGCTGAACGGCATGCCCGCGCCGGACAGCCGCGCTTTGTCGATCAGTTGTTCAAGCAGAAAATGGGCGCGTTCTGCGCCCTCGTTTTCCAAAACCGACTCCAGTGCATCCAGCCACTCCTGGGTTTCTTGCGGATCGTAATCGGGTAATGATGCCATCGTTCCGTTCTCTCAAATTATTGCAACTTGATTCAATTGCAACTCAATTCAGGGGTTCACCTATTCCGCACAAGCGATTGTTTCTTGTTCGGTGATAATCCATTCGACTTTCACATCGGTCGATTCCTGCGGGATTTGTTCGACAATTTGCAGCGCAAAAGCTGCTGCCGCCAAGGCGGGCCGGACAGGCGTGCGAGCGAGAAGCTTGTCGTAAAAGCCTCCCCCATACCCGAGCCGCGCGCCATCCCGGGCAAATGCCACCCCGGGCAGCAGGGCGAATTCTACCTCATTTAGCCTGTCAATCCGCTCGCAGCGTTCGACAATCGGCTCCCGTATTCCCCACAATCCGGCCGCCAGCTGGTTTTCCAGGTCGTCGACCCAGTATAGATCAAGCTGGTAGGTATGGTGGTTCACCCGGGGCAAGGCCAATCTCTTTCCATCCGCCAGCACCTGCGGTATCCAGACTTCGCTGGCAAACTCCGCGCCGAAATTCATGTAGCCCAGAACGGCACCGGCTTGCCGGTATGCGGGCAGATGCAGCAAACGTTCGGTGATCGCGGCGCTGCAGGCGGCGCGTGCTTCGGGCGAAAGCTGTTCGCGCAGCGCGAGGACCTGCTTGCGTATGCCGGTTTTGTTCATGTGCGGCGAAACCACGCTGTCAGCCCAAAAACAGGCGATACGCCGGATTGTTGCTCTCGTCCCAGTAGCGGTAGCCGAGCGTATCGAGAAAGGTCTTGAGCGCCTTCTTGTCGTGATGCGGCACCTGCATGCCGACCAGCACGCGTCCGTAATCCGCGCCGTGGTTGCGGTAATGGAACAGGCTGATGTTCCAGTTGTGGCTCATGCTGTTGAGGAAGTGCATCAGTGCGCCGGGCCGTTCCGGAAATTCGAAGCGGAACATGATTTCATCCCTGGCTTCGGGCGCGTGCCCGCCGACCAGATGGCGCAGATGCAGCTTGGCCATTTCATTGTCGCTCAGGTCCAGCGTGGCCAGATCATTGCGTTGCAGCTTGCCGACCAGGTCTGCGGTTTCCGACTGGTCGCGCACCTGGATGCCGACGAACACATGCGCGACCCTGGGGTCGGCGTAGCGGTAGTTGAACTCGGTGATGTTGCGCTTGCCGAGCAGCGAGCAGAATTTGCGGAAGCTGCCCGGCGTCTCGGGAATCGTGACCGCGAGGATCGCCTCGCGCCGCTCTCCGATCTCGGAACGCTCGGCGACGAAGCGCAACCGGTCGAAATTCATGTTCGCGCCGCTGGCGATCGCGACCAGCGTTTCGCCTTTCAGTTGTTCGCGCGCGGCATACAGTTTGGCCGCGGCAATGGACAGCGCTCCCGCCGGCTCGAGTATCGAGCGGGTATCCTCGAACACGTCCTTGAGCGCCGCGCAGGTGGTATCGGTGTCCACCAGGATGATTTCATCGACCAGTTTGCGGCACAACCGGAAGGTTTCGGTGCCGACCTGCTTGACCGCGACGCCGTCGGCAAACAGCCCGACATGGTCGAGCGTAATGCGCCGCCTGGCTTTCACCGAGCGGTACATCGCGTCGGAATCCGCCGGCTGCACGCCGATGATCCTGATCTCCGGGCGCAAATTTTTGACGTAGGCCGCCACGCCGGAAATCAGACCGCCCCCGCCGATCGGAACGAAGATCGCGTAGATGGGCCGGGTGTGCTGCCGCAGGATTTCCATCCCGACCGTGCCCTGCCCGGCGATCACATCCGGATCGTCGAACGGGTGAACGAAAGTCATGCTGCTTTGCTGTCCAGCTCCAGCGCGTGCTCGTAGGCATCGGAATACGAATCGCCGTGCAGCACGATCTCTGCCCCGCGCGCCTTTACCGCATCGATCTTGATTTGCGGCGTGGTGGTGGGCATCACGATGACCGCCTTGCAGCCGAGTTTTTGCGCGGAAAGCGCCACGCCCTGGGCATGGTTCCCCGCCGAGGCGGCGATCACGCCGCGCTTTAGCTGCTCCGGCGTGAGCTGCGCCATTTTGTTGTAGGCGCCGCGCAGCTTGAAAGAGAACACCGGCTGCATATCCTCGCGTTTGAGCAATACCGTGTTGCCGATGCGCGCCGAGAGATTGGGCGCAATTTCCAGCGGTGTCTCAACCGCCACGTCGTACACCCTTGCGTTAAGGATGCGTTTCAAATAACCATTCATTAATTTAGCTCGGCTGAAAAATACCTGCGAAGGTTAGCATAAAAATACCGCGAAGCCCTTGCGACACAAGCGAAAATCGGTTCAAATGCCGCGCATGGAAAATATCAGCCAGCATGGCATAGTCATACAGACGCAGGTGAATTACCTGCCGGATCAATCCGATGAAGCGGGCAACCGTTTCGTTTTTTCCTACACCATCACCATTACCAATCTCGGTCAAGCGGCGGCCAAGCTCATCAGCCGTCACTGGATCATCACCGATGCCAACAACCATGTTCAGGAAGTGCGCGGACAGGGGGTGGTGGGAGAGCAGCCTTTGCTCAAGCCGAGCCAGAGCTTCGAATATACCAGCGGCACGGTATTGGCCACACAGGTGGGAACAATGCGCGGCAGTTACCAGATGCAGACGGATGATGGCGCGCACTTCGATGTCGACATTCCGCAATTTGTGCTGAGCGTACCGCGTGTCCTGCATTGATTCGCTTTTCAGCGCACGGCTTGGGGCCGCGCTTCTGCCGCTGATCCTTGTTGCGGCCTGCACCACTCCGTCGCAACTCGCCATCGTCAATTCAAAACCCTATCCGCCGTTCGCGGTGAGCAAGTGGGAAATGCTGCCGGACTGGCAAACGATAGATCTGCAGCCGGCCTGGGCAGCCTTCTGGCAAAGCTGCAATGCGCTGAAAAACAAGCCGGGCTGGCAAACCGTATGCACCCGCGCCGATCAAATGACGCAGCCGGACAACAATGCGCTGCATGCTTTTTTTGAGGAAGATTTCACGCCTTACCAGGTGTACAACCCGGACGGGTCTTCGCAGGGACTGTTCACCGGTTACTACGAGCCGAAACTGTATGGCAGCCGGGTCAAGACTTCGCGCTTCCGCTATCCGGTGTACGGCGTGCCGGATGATCTGCTGACCATCGATCTGGGCGATGCGTATCCGCAGCTGAAGGATCTGCGCCTGCGCGGACGGCTGGAGGGAAACCGCGTCGTGCCCTATTACAATCGCAGCGAAATCGACAGCGGAAAGGCTCCGTTGCACGGACACGAGCTGTTCTGGGTGGACAACGCGGTCGATTTGTTCTTCCTGCAAATCCAGGGCTCCGGCCGCATCGAATTGCCGGACGGCAGCATGGTAAAGATCGGCTACGCCGAGCAGAACGGCTATCCCTACACGTCCATCGGCAAAAAACTGGTCGAAATGGGCGGACTCAAACTTGAGGAAGTCTCCATGCAAGGGATCAAGGATTGGGCGGCACAGCATCCCGACCAGCTGGAAAGCCTGCTGGAACAGAATGCCAGCTACGTGTTCTTCCGCGTATTGCCCGATTCGCTGCCCGCCCCGCTCGGCGCGCTGGGGGTGCCGCTGACCGACCAGTACAGCCTGGCTGTGGACCCGCGCACCGTCCCGCTGGGCGCGCCGGTGTTCATTTCCACCACTTACCCGAACACCACCCAGCCGCTGAACCGCCTGATGCTGGCGCAGGATACCGGCGGCGCGATCAAGGGCGCGGTGCGCGGCGATTTCTACTGGGGCTTTGGCGACCAGGCCGGCGCCCAGGCTGGGCGCATGAAGCAGACCGGCCAGATGTGGGTGCTGTTTCCCAAGGGCGCTGAACCGGCGCTAAGCCCGTGATTGATGTTTTATCGATGACCATCCGCTTTCGGAGAAGCATTTGGCAAATGTAACGGGCGGCCAACTTCCCGTATGCGGCCACTCAAATGTCAGAGTGTCCAGACTCCCGCCTTTGCCGGGCATTCGCCAGAATAATAATGCGCTGCTGATTATTGGCCTCGTTCCATTGCTTGATTTCCTCCAATGATCGGAAACAACCCGGGCAAATATCGTCATCATTCAGACGGCAATTTCGTACACAAGGAAATTGCGTCATGTCGTCTTTTTCATTCAACTTTTGGTTTCCTTCCGAGACAGATGGATATCCGGCGCTGGCGCAGCCGACTTTCGATCGTTGAAGCAGCTTACCCGAAAGCAGTAATCAATCGAAGTTTCACATTCACGAATCCATTCAGTTCGCCCGAAAGTTGTCGTTCGCCAATTGGAGCTGACGGCCTCAAAGCGCTATTGAAGGCATGAAGCTAAGGATTGCCTTGTTACCGCGCATCCGAAAAATTCGACCTTTCGTCATTGCATGGATTGACTACATGGGAGCCGCTCAATAATCTGCACCCCATTGGCAAACATACCGAAAGGTAAGGGCGCAAAATTACCGGCCTAAGGGAGACTATGGCAGCGGGATTGCGGTACGGCTATTCATCCGTGTTCCTATGCTGCTTGTCCCCACGGTAAATAAGATATCGAAAGGAGAGCATATGTCCCGCCTCATTTCTCGTTCCAGGTTTATACAAGAGGCCATGCGAGCGGGCTTAAGGTTACTATTGGTCAGTTTGGCGGTTGCGGCACATACCGCACAGTCCGAGGAAGGTTCATTTGCGCTCAGGAAGGATATAGTATCAATCAAGTCCGTAAGCTCCGACCCTTACCGGCTGCCTTCTTACCGGCTCAATGCGAATGTTGGGCCTAACCGCTCGAAGGATGCCGCGCCCACCGGAGCAGGATTCAGCAGCGCACCACGGTTGCTCCTCGTCGCCGAACCGCAAAAGGAGGACGACTGGTCAATAAACATTCAAAAGCAAATTCCTACCAGCAGCGACTGCTCTCACTTGTCATCTCACCCATGTTTTGATCCGAATGACGAAGGCCCCGATAACAAGCCTCGACATGACTCATTTTGGTTGGTATTGCGCAAGACATTCCATTTTTGAAAGCACTACGTTGCTCACCTGACAACGCAACAGGACTTTTGCAACGGCTGCCTGCATGGTTCGGCTGGTGCTAGCGGCTTTCGTATGTGACAGTGCAGGAGCCGGGGTGGAGGAAAATTCAGGAAAATTGAAGGGGCCGGGTTCGAATTGCTTTCCGCCGCCTCCGTCGCCACATCAACAATAATATCCATCACGTCCATCAAAACCACAAATACCAGTTTCATGTTATCCGCCTGAGTGCCGGCCCCCATTGACCTTTTACGCGAACCCCCGAAAATATTTCGAGCCTGGCCGCTTCAATCCATGGTTGCGCATTCGACGTGAGCCCTTCGCTGATCCAGCGTGCTTTGCGATAAAATCGGCTGCGTGTTTGAATGTGCATGCAAATCGAATCGGGGCTCCGGCATGGGAATAGAGTGGATCGACAGGAAACTGCAGTTGATCAAAAATGAGTTTGGGCTCGGCCCAGTTTTAGGGTTGGCCGCGTTGTTGCTGGCTGCGGCAGCGTTAATGTTTGCTGTGTTGTGGTTCGTCGATTCCGCTCCGCCCAGCACCATCACGCTGATCGCCGGGCCCGCTGACAGCCTGTTTCAACGCAATGCCGATAAATACAGCGCCATATTGGCACGCAACGGGGTCAGGCTGAAGATCATTCCTTCTCAAGGCTCGCTGGAGAACCTGGTGCATCTGAGCGATCCATCTTTCCATAACGATGTGGGTTTTGTGCAGGGCGGCTTGATACAGAGCGGCTTGCTCAGCGGTTTGGACACGAGCAGACTGGTTTCGCTGGGCAGTGTTTTCTACGAACCTTTGCTGGTGTTCTACAAAGACAAAAAGGAGGTGGACAGGCTCGTGCAGTTCAGGGGCAAAAAACTCGCCGTCGACCTGCCCGGCAGTGGCACGCACGCGCTGGCGACAACCCTGCTCAACGCAAATGGAATCGACGAAAACGATAGCACTACCGATCTGCTGGACATCGGGGCCGAAGATGCCGCGGACGAACTGGTCTCGGGGAAGATAGACGCGGCTTTTATGATGGGTGACTCGGCATCGATAAAACTAATTGGCAGTCTGCTGCGCACGCCGGGTATACGGCTGATGAATTTTGCCCAGGCCGATGCCTATACCCGCAAGTTCAATTATCTCAGCAAGATCGAGTTGCCCGAAGGCGGTATCGACTTGGGCAAGGACATCCCGCCGCACAATGTCACGCTAATCGGACCAACGGTCGAGCTGGTCGCGCGCAGCGGGCTGCACCCGGCACTGTCCGATCTGCTGCTGGAGGCTGCGCACGAGGTGCATGGCAAGGCCGGATTGTTGCAGCATCAGGGCGAGTTTCCCGCGCCTCTGGAGCACGAATTCCGTATCAGCGAAGACGCCGTTCGTTATTATCAATCTGGCAGAAGTTTCCTCTATCGCAATTTGCCATTCTGGATGGCGACATTGGTGAGCCGTCTGGTGGTCGTAATCGTGCCGCTCATGGTGGTGTTGATCCCCGGCTTGCGCATGTTACCGTCGGTGTATCGTTGGCGCATCCGCTCGCGTATCACCAAATGGTACGGTGCATTGCTGGAGTTGGAGCGCGGCCTGCTCAAAGCGAACGATGCTGCGGAACACGCGGCAATACTCAAACGTCTGGATGAGATCGAGCATTCCGTGAAGCGAATGAAAGTGCCCAAGATGTTCGGTGACCAGTTCTATGTGCTGCGCCAGCACATCACGCTGGTACGTGAGCGTTTGAAGGAAAACACGCAGTAGGAGTTCTTATCCTGTGTTTGTGCGATGCGGCGTATCGATAATGATCGACTGGGAGCGCGCGTCGAACACACGCCATAGCGAAATGACCGGTCACGATGCTTCGAACAACGCGCCACTTGGCATAGCGCTGCGCATCACGAATGATTTTAAAAGAACGAACTATCCGATGATATGCACCCGGTCGCGACCGCGGTGCTTGGCGGCGAGCAATTCCTGATTGGCCAGTGCTAAGAGCATCTCCGCGCTGGTATCCCGATTCGGCACGCGGTACACACCGCCAATACTGATGGTGACCACGCCATGGGGGGAATCGCCGTGAGGAATATTGAGGTTGCGCACGCGCTCGCATAGTCTTTGCGCATGATGGCGTAAAGCCTCTACATCGGGGAAAAATGCCACGACTGAAAATTCGTCCCCGCCATAGCGCGCGATGCAATCGGATGCGCGGGTGAACGATTTTGCAACGCAGCCGCTCACCATGTGCAAACATTCATCTCCCGCCGACTGCCCGTAGCGCTCATTGAACAGCTTGAAATGATCCAGCTCGATCATCAGCACCGATATCCCGCTGCGGATGTGTTGCGCAACGTTCAGCAGGTCGGCGAATCGATGGTCGAAGTGGCTGCGGCTGCCTATGCCTTCCGCCAAAGCGCCATGGGTGGAGGATTCCGCCTGGTGTCCTGCCTGTCCTGTGTCCGTTGCATCCCTCAGCATGCCGATGAACTGCGTGAGCGCGCCTTGCGCGTTATGCAGCGGAAAAACGCTGAACTCGCCCCGGAACATTGACCCGTCCTTGCGGTAATTGCGCAACGTCACAACGCAACCCGCGCCCTGGGCGAGGGCGGAGGTCATTGCGGCAATTTCGGGCTGGCTGACATCGGATCCCTGCAACAGGCGGTAATTCTTGCCGATCACTTCGCCGCTGCTATAGCCGGTCAGCCTTGCAAAACCCTCGTTAACATAGCGCACCGGGAAATCCGGATGTTGCGCATCGAGGAGGATGACGCCCTCGCGCGCCTCTCCGAGCAGCTTGGCGAGCATTGTTTCCGCGCTGGAGCTCATGACACGCCTTGCTTGTCCTTAGGCGCGTTCAGATTTTTTTCCAGTTCTGCCGCCGGCAGAAATCCCGGCGCCTGTATGCCGTTGCCAAAAATCAGGTTAGGCGTGCCGTTGACATGGAGTTTCTGGCCCAAAGCCATGACCTGGTCCGTCTGGGTCTTGCATACCGCTTTTGCGGGCCTGATTTCCTTCAGCATCCAGTCGTTCCATGCCTTGACCGGGTCCCTGGAGCAAAGCACATTGCGCACGATTTCATTCGAACCCGGGAAGATCGGATACATGAACAGGTACAGCGTGACATCGCTGACCCCGCTCAATTCCTTTTCCAGACGTTTGCAATACGGGCAATTCGGATCGGTGAATATGGCCAGCTTGCGCTTGCCGTTGCCCTTTACTTCCTTTACCGCGAGCTCGAGCGGCAACTTGTCGAAGTCGATCGCGAACAGCACACGGCGACGTTCTTCGCTCAGATCGCGGCGGGTTTTTGCGTCGATCACGCTGCCGTCGAAAATATATTCGCCCTGGTCATCGGTGTACAAAAGCTGGTCGCCGATGACGACTTCATACAATCCCGCATAAGGGGTCTTGACGATATGCTCGATCTTGCCGACGCCGGGAAATTTGCTTTGCAACGACTGGCGTATCTCGTTCTCTCCGGCGTGGGCGGCGGACGCCAGGACCAGCATCAGTGCGACGATCCACTTCGACAAGCTCGGGACAGATATATTTTTCATTGGGTATGTTCTATTTGATATTGGCGGCGGCAGTTTAATTCAAGGCGTGTTGCATCAGCATTTTTTTCAGCGGAGTGAAATGATTGACGGAATCAAGCCCGAAATTGCGTGCGGCACGCAACAGCGGGAATTCATTGTTGAACAGATGCTTCAGTCCGTAAGTCGCGGCCTGCATGGTATAGATGTCTTCCTTGCGTTTTCGTTCATAACGGCGCAGCAATTGTACATTGCCGCAGTCGTTTTGTGCGCCCCGCTCCAGAAGTATCCGCGCCAGCTGGCGCGCATCGCGAAAGCCGGTGTTCACACCCTGCCCCGCCAGCGGGTGCATGTTGTGCGCGGCATCGCCGATCAGCGCCACGCGCGGCGCGCTGATTTGCGGCAATACCAGCAGGCGCAGCGGAAATGCGGCGGGCGGCGTGGCGAGTTTCAGTCCGCCCAGCGTATTCCGTGATGCGGCAGCGACTTTCGCGCATAGCTCCCCATGCGGCATTGCAAGCAGGCGCGCCGATTGTTCCGGGCTGACTGACCACACCATGGAAACCCGGTTGCCGGGCAGCGGCAGCAAGGCAAGGATGCCGTCCGGCTGGAACCATTGATACGCGATGCCGCGATGCGGTAATTCACACGAAAAGTTTGCCACCACGCCGTGTTGCCGATAGTCCAGCGGCGCGGCGCTGATGCCTGCCTGATTGCGCACCCAGGAGTCGCGCCCATCCGCGCCGACGATGAGTCTGGCGCTCAGAGTACGGCCATCTTCCAGTGCCAGTGTGGCTTTATCGCCGGCAAATTGCAGAGATGCGCAGCGTGCCGAATGCAGCAAGGCGAGATTTTCCTGCTGTTGCAGCACTTGCCACAGCGCGTGTTGCAACGCGCGATTTTCCAGTATGCACGCCAGTTCTGGCACGCCCATCTGATACGCGCTGAATTCCAGTTCCGCGCCCGTGTCGCCAAACACGCGCATCGCTTCGACCGGTGCGATGCGGCGGGCATCCAGCAATGACCACGCTCCCGATTGGTCGAGGAAACTGCGGCTGCCGGGGCTGATCGCATAAATCCGGCTATCCCAGTCGTCGTCGCTGGCCGATGCGCTTCCCGGCATGAGCAAGGACTGACTCTCCACCAGCGCGAGCGACAGCCCGCTGTGTTTGAGAGCGGCAGCCAGACTGGCACCCACCAATCCCCCGCCTATGATCGCGACATCGAATTTCATGCGCGGAATAATAGCACGCCGCGCCGCCCTGACACGGTGTTGCGAAGCAGCCGGTGCACCCGCAAGGAGTACGCCGGTGGGTGCCCCGCTGCCATGCAGCGACCCTTCCGCTGCGGGAAGGGCGGCGGCGACTGCTCCCGCATCAAAAGGCTGCGCCTTAACGTGTCGCAACCACCAGTTTCATTTATAATCGCACCCCTTCGTGAAAAACTCGTTTGTAAAAAATCCGGATGCGCATCGGCCCCTACCAACTGAAAAACAATCTCATCGTCGCGCCCATGGCGGGGGTGACCGACCGCCCTTTCCGCATGTTGTGCAAGCACATGGGCGCGGGCATGGCAGTAAGCGAGATGGTATCTTCCAATTCACTGCTGTACGGTTCGGAAAAGACCAGGCGGCGCGCCAACCATGAAGGCGAGGTCGATCCGATCTCGGTGCAGATCGTCGGCGCCGAGCCTGGAATGCTCGCGCAGGCCGCACAATACAACGTGGATAACGGCGCGCAGATCATCGACATCAACATGGGCTGCCCGGCCAAAAAGATCTGCAACGTGATGGCCGGTTCGGCGCTGCTGCAGAATGAACCGCTGGTGGCGCAATTGCTGGAAGCGGTGGTCGGCGCGGTGAACGTGCCGGTCACGCTCAAGATACGCACCGGCTGGGACAAGGCCAATCGCAATGCGATCCGCATCGCCAAAATCGCCGAAGCATCCGGCATCCAAGCCCTGGCGATACACGGTCGCACCCGCGCCTGCGCGTACACGGGTGACGCCGAATACGACACGATCGCCGCAGTCAAGGCAGCCGTGCGCATACCTATCATCGCCAACGGCGACATCACCTCGCCGGAAAAAGTCAAATATGTGCTGGAACACACCGGCGCGGATGCGGTGATGATAGGCCGCGCCGCACAGGGCCGCCCGTGGATCTTCCGCGAGATCGAACACTTTCTCAGCACCGGCGTA
Source organism: uncultured beta proteobacterium (assembly GCA_963757485.1). Lineage (GTDB taxonomy): Bacteria > Pseudomonadota > Gammaproteobacteria > Burkholderiales > Gallionellaceae > Gallionella. Next base: position 15,103 of record CAVWTZ010000098.1, on the reverse strand, counting down.
CATCTGCCCGCGCCGCAAGTCGGCGAGATCCATCGCGTGCTGCGCGATCACGTGCATGAGCTGTATCTCTTCTACGGCGAGCACACCGGTTTGCGCGTGGCACGCAAACATATCTCCTGGTATACCAAAGGGCTGGCCGGCTCGGCACATTTCCGGCACCGCATGAACCAACTGGAAAATCCTGCGGAGCAATTGTCCGCCGTGGATGATTTTTTTGCGGAACAATCGCAACGCGGAACGCAGTTGCAATATTTGGAGGAGCTGGCGGCATGAATGATTTTGTGGTGAACGAAAACGACATGGCGCGCCACGTGCGCAAGACGCTCAAGGAATATTTCAAAGACCTGGACGGCGAAGCCCCCTGTTGCGGGATGTACGACATGGTGATCTACTGCGTCGAAAAGCCGCTGCTCGAGATGGTGCTGGAACATGTCGGCGGCAACCAGACGCGCGCGGCGGAACTGCTGGGGATCAACCGCAACACGCTGCGCAAGAAAATGCAGCTGCACGGTATCGGTTGAAGGCTCTGTAACCGTGCCGGTGCCGGAACAATAGTTCCGCGCGCACCCACCCCCGATCTATTTCTTACTGGAATCAACATGGCAGCGATCAAACAGGCACTCATCAGCGTATCGGACAAATCCGGCGTTCTCGAATTTGCCCAGGGACTGGACCAGCTCGGGGTAAAAATCCTCTCCACCGGCGGTACTGCAAAACTGCTCGCCGACAACGGCATCCCGGTCACCGAGGTGGCGGATTACACCGGCTTCCCCGAGATGCTGGACGGGCGCGTGAAAACGCTGCAGCCGAAGGTCCACGCCGGCATCCTGGCGCGGCGAGACTTGCCCGAACATGTCGCGACGCTGAAGAAACACGGTATCCCGACCATCGACCTGGTGGTGGTGAACCTGTACCCGTTTGCTGCGACGATCGCCAAACCCGATTGCACGCTGGAAGACGCGATCGAGAACATCGACATCGGCGGGCCGACCATGGTGCGCGCGGCGGCGAAAAACCATGCGCATGTCGCGATTGTCACCGACCCGGCCGACTATGCGGATGTGCTGGCGGAGATGCAAACCAACAAGGCCTCGGTCAGCGACGCGACGCGTTTCGACCTGGCGAAAAAGGCGTTCTCGCACACCGCCGCCTACGATTCCGCAATCAGCAATTACCTCACGGCGATCAACAGCGACGGCACGAAGAGCGCATTCCCGGCACAGATCAATTTCAATTTCGCCAAGGTGCAGGACATGCGCTACGGCGAAAACCCGCACCAGCACGCCGCGTTCTACCGCGACCTCGTGCCGGTGGCGGGCGGCATTGCCGGCTATACCCAGCTGCAGGGCAAAGAGCTTTCCTACAACAACATCGGCGATGCCGATGCAGCCTGGGAACTGGTCAAGACTTTCGACCAGCCCGCCTGCGTGATCGTCAAACACGCCAATCCGTGCGGAGTCGCGATTGCAGAAACCGCCCTCGAAGCCTACAAGCTGGCCTACGCGACCGACACCACCTCCGCGTTCGGCGGCATCATCGCGTTCAACCGCGAACTGGATGCCGACAGCGCGGCGCAGATCACCGCCAACCAGTTCGTCGAACTGATCATCGCCCCGTCCGCAAGCGACGCGGCGCTCAAGGTCACCGCGGCGAAGCAGAACGTGCGCGTGCTCGCGGTGCCGCTGTCCAACGCGCACAACCAATATGACTTCAAGCGCGTCAATGGCGGCCTGCTGGTACAGACACCGGACACGCTCAACGTGCAGTCGGCGCAACTCAGGGTCGTGAGCAAGACGCAGCCGACCGCCGAACAGCTGCATGACCTGCTGTTCGCGTGGCGCGTGGCCAAATACGTGAAATCCAACGCGATCGTGTTCTGCAAGAACGGCCGGACGCTGGGCGTAGGCGCCGGGCAGATGAGCCGGGTCGACAGCACGCGCATCGCCAGCATCAAGGCGCAGAACGCGGGACTGAGCCTGGCCGGTTCCGTCGTTTCATCGGACGCCTTTTTCCCGTTCCGCGACGGCATCGATGTGCTCGCCGCAGCGGGCGCAAAGGCGGTGATCCAGCCCGGCGGTTCGATGCGCGACGAGGAAGTGATCGCGGCCGCGGACGAACACGGGATTGCGATGGTGTTCACCGGCTTCCGCCATTTCCGCCATTAAAACTGCTGCGCTCGACATAACGGCGTCGCTGCAAGAATTCAGAATGCTCATTTACCCAACAGTAAATTCCGCTTCTTCATTCTTGCGCTCCTTGTTCTGTCATCGCTCGTAACGTTTTAACCAGCACCCAAAAGAAATTCAAGGTTTGATATGAAAATACTAGTCATCGGTTCCGGCGGCCGCGAACACGCGATGGCGTGGCGGCTGGCGCAGGGCGCAAAGGTGCAGAAGGTGTACGTTGCGCCGGGCAATGCCGGCACGGCGCTGGAAGACGGCGTGGAGAACGTGGACATCACCGCGATCCCGGAACTGATCGCGTTCGCGCAGCGCGAAGACATCTACATGACCGTGGTCGGCCCGGAAGCGCCGCTGGCTGCCGGTATCGTGGATGCCTTCCGCGCCGCCGGGCTGAAGATATTCGGCCCGACCAGGGCTGCCGCGCAGCTCGAATCCTCCAAGGATTTCGCCAAGCGTTTCATGGTGCGGCACAACATCCCTACCGCGTTCTTCGCAACCTTCAGCGAGATCGGACCGGCGAAAGTCTATGTCGAGCGGCATAGCGCGCCGATCGTGGTCAAGGCCGACGGCCTGGCGGCGGGCAAAGGGGTGGTGGTCGCGATGAGCAAGGATGAGGCATTCGCCGCGATCGACATGATGCTTGCGGACGACAGGCTGGGCGATGCCGGCGCGCGCGTGGTGGTCGAGGAATTCCTGACCGGCGAAGAGGCCAGCTTCATCGTGATGGTCGACGGCAAGCATGTATTGCCGATGGCGACCAGCCAGGATCACAAACGGCTGCTGGACGGCGACCGCGGCCCCAACACCGGCGGCATGGGCGCGTATTCGCCCGCGCCGGTGGTCACCCCCGGGTTGCATGCGCGCGTGATGCGCGAGGTCATCCAGCCGGTGGTACGCGGGATGGAAAAGGAAGGCATCAATTACACCGGATTCCTGTATGCCGGGCTGATGATCTCGCCTGACGGCGGCATCAAGGTACTGGAATTCAACTGCCGCATGGGCGACCCGGAAACCCAGCCCATCATGCTGCGCCTGAAAAGCAATTTTGCCGCCATCGTCGAGCATGCGATCAACGGCACGCTGGACCAGGTGGAGGCCGAATGGGACATGCGCACCGCGCTCGGCGTGGTCATGGCCGCCGCAAACTATCCCGACACACCGCGCAAAGGCGATGTCATCACCGGCTTGCCCGACAACAAGCATGCGGGAAAACTCGAAGACGCGCATGTATTCCATGCCGGCACCGCGATGCAGGATGGAAAGGTGGTCACCAACGGCGGGCGGGTGCTGTGCGTGACCGCACTGGGCACGATGGTGAAGATGGCGCAAAAGCGCGCCTATGAAATCGCCGGCGGCATCCACTTCGACGGTTGCCAGATGCGCCGCGATATCGGTTATCGCGCGATCAATGCCCACAGGAAATAATTGTTCAAAAATCCACATTTCGTCGCCATACGTCGTTGCGCTCAAAAAATCTTGCTTACATATAACCCAATATGCTGCGCTTCGATTTTTATGCGAGCAGCCTTTGCAAGGCTTGCCTGCTTAACCCGCTTCGCGCGTCTGATGGAACTACTAGCCATCTCACTAAGCCAGCAAAATACGCTGGCAAGTGATTGGTTATAGTCTGGCTTAGAACTGCGAATTTTTTGGACCATTGAATGCTACGCGCACCCTCCTCGTATCGCCGCATCGCCGCTCATCTCGGACGCGGCGGCCTGATCGCCTATCCCACCGAATCCTGTTACGGGCTGGGCTGCGATCCGGACAACCGCAGCGCGGTGCAACGCCTGCTCAGACTCAAGCAGCGCCCCCAGCACAAGGGCTTGATCCTGATCGCGGCGAGTTATCACCAGGTTGCGCGTTATCTGCATCCGCTCACACCGGCTGAACAGCAGCAGCTCAAAATTGCCGGAACACAGGCCGTCACCTACCTGATGCCGGCCCTGCATTCCGCGCCGCGCTGGCTGCGCGGCAGCCACGACACGCTGGCGATTCGGCTGACTGCGCACAAACAGGCTGCGCAGCTCTGCCGCGGCGCGGGCAGCGCACTGGTCTCCACCAGCGCCAACCGCAGCGGACAGCGCCCCGCCAGAACCTATGCGCAATGCCAACTTTTGTTCGGGCGCAAGGTATTGGTGCTGCCGGGACGCGTGGGCAAACACAAGAAACCCTCAACCATCGCAATGTGGGCTGATGGTAAAATCATACGCAGCTAATCGACATTGGAATAATCATGAGTGGATTCGATTCCGCAGCGGTAAAAGAATATCTGGTCGAACTGCAGGAACTCATCGTCGACCGTGTGGAGCAGGTGGACGGCAAAAAATTCATCCGCGACAACTGGGACCGGGCTGAAGGCGGTGGCGGCAGAAGCTGCATACTCGAGGAAGGCAACGTGCTGGAACGCGGCGGCGTCGCGTTTTCCCACGTCATGGGCGAACGGATGCCGCCATCCGCGACTGCGCACCGTCCCGAACTGGCAGGCCGCCGCTGGGAAGCGATGGGCGTGTCGCTGGTGTTTCATCCGCGCAACCCCTATGCGCCGACGGTGCACATGAACGTGCGCATGTTCGTCGCGATGAAAGACGGGTCCGACCCGGTGTTCTGGTTCGGCGGCGGCATGGACCTGACGCCGTATTACGGTTTTGCGGAGGACGCGGTGCATTTTCACCAGGCCTGCAGGAATTCGCTCGCGCCGTTCGGCGCAGAGCTGCATCCGAAGTACAAAAAATGGTGCGACGAGTATTTCTTCGTCAAGCATCGCAACGAGCCGCGCGGCGTCGGCGGGATCTTTTTCGACGACCTGAGCGCACCGGATTTCGACACCGCATTTGCGATCCAGCAAAGCGTGGGCGACCACTTCCTGTCCGCCTACGTGCCCATCCTGGAACGCCGCAAGGACATGCCCTACGGCGAGCGCGAGCGCGATTTCCAGCTGTACCGGCGCGGCCGCTATGTCGAGTTCAACCTGGTGATCGACCGCGGCACCATCTTCGGCCTGCAGTCCAACGGCCGCACCGAATCCATCCTGCTGTCCATGCCGCCGCTGGTGAAATGGCGCTACGACTGGCATCCTGAAAATGGTACGGCCGAAGCGGAACTATACGAAAAATTCCTGGTTCGAAAAGACTGGGTTTGATTCGCAATTCGGACCAGCGCGAGTTTTGTGCCGATCACGCCGAATTGATTCGGAATACTTTCATAACGGCTGGACTTTGTAATGAGCGTGCCCCGGCGCGATTTTTCCCCGATGGTATTCAATGAGATTCATACTTTATTTTTTGCTGTTGATTGCCCCTGCCGCAATGGCGAACCAGGCGGCGGGAGGGTCGCCGCAACGCGGTGCAACCGTCCCCGGCGTGCCCATTGCCGGTGATGCGGATTTTCTTGCGGCGCACGATGCCTTTCTCGCCGGAGATACGGTCAAACTGGGACGCTATGCACAGCAGTTAAAAAGCTCGCCGCTGGAGGTCTATGTCAGCTATTACCAGCTGAGCCTGGCGTTGAAGAACAACGGTCAGAAACCTGTCGCGGGTTCCCTCGACAGTGCGGTAAGACAGTTCCTGTCGCGCCCGGAAGACACGCCGCTGATCGACCTGTTGCGCGGCGAATGGCTCAATGTGCTCGGCGAAAAGCAGCAATGGGACGAGTTCGATGCCGAGTATCCGCACCTGCGCAATAAGGATACCGGGCTGACTTGTTATGCGCTGCAATCGCGCCGCCGCAGCCAGGAAACGGAAGCTCTGCACGAGGCGAGGAAATTATGGTTCGTCGGCAAGGGACAGCCGGAAAATTGCGGCACGCTGTTCGAGGCGGCAAGAACCGCCGGCATCATCAGCAAACAGGATGTCAGCCGGCGGCTGCGTCTGGCGCTGGAAGCGAACAACGTGTCTTTTGCGATCCAGCTGTCGGCGCAGCTGGGTGACCAGTTCGCGGGCTTGCCCGCCATGCTCGAAAGTGCGGCTGCGGATCCGGAGCGCTTTCTGAAAAAGTTGACCTCGGGCAAGCCCGGTTCAACGAACATGCCGGCTGCGCAAGCGCCGATCAGCGCATCGATTGAATCGCCCGCTTCCGCGGTGGCTGAGGTGGCTGCGGTGTCCGCGCCCGCTGCGACGTCACCCTTCTCGTCCGCGGAACCGTCTGGCTGGCGCGATCTCTGGTCTCGTCTCGGCTTCGACAAGGCTGTCTATCCATCTTCCGCTGTGGCGCATACCGAATCGGTGTCATCTTCGGGCGATTCTGGCGCAGCATGCGATGGGCCCTGTGCCGATATCTACGACGACAACACCGTTCCGGCGATGGGATGGAACCCCAGATTGGCCGGCAAGAGCCAGCGCATTGCGGCGATGTTTGCCGTGGAACGGCTGGCCAAGCAAAGCACCGATCTTGCCTCCGCGCACTGGGCAAAGATCGCCGGCTACTTTCCGCCAGCGGAGCAGCATTATTGCTACGGCAGGCTGGCCTACCAGGCGGCGCGCAATCTTGATGGACGCGCGCTGCAATGGTACCGGGACGCTTCGGACATGCCTCTCAACGAACAGCAAGCGGCATGGCGGGTCCGAGCCGCATTGCGCGCGCTGGACTGGCCCGGCGTGCTGGCAAGCGTGAACGCGATGAGCGCCGCGCAGCAGCAGGAATCCGCGTGGTTGTACTGGAAAGCACGCGCGCTGAAGGCACTGGGCAAAACTGCCGAAGCGAGGGAGATTTTCGCGCCGTTGAGCGGCGAGTACAGCTTTTACGGACAACTCGCCGGCGACGAATTGTCCGGCACCGCGGTGGTAAGCCAGGCGGAGCCGGCCTACAAACCGGACAGCCAGGCCATTGCCGCCGTGTCCGCGATGCCGGGCGTGCAACGCACGCTGGCCCTGTATCGCATCGGCCTGCGCAGCGATGCACTTGAGGAATGGCGCTGGCTGGTGAACAATCTGAATGACCGGCAATTGCTGACCGCGGCAGAGATCGCGCGGCGCAACAGGATGTATGACCGTGCGATCGGCGCGGCGGACAAGACCATATCCGAGCACGATTTCAGCATGCGCTACCCCGCACCGTACCGGACCGACCTGCAGGTGCATCTTCGCGAACAGGGACTCGATGAAGCATGGGTTTACGGACTGATGCGCCAGGAAAGCCGTTTTGCAACCAGCGCAAAATCCGAGACCGGCGCGGCGGGACTGATGCAGATCATGCCGAGCACCGCGCGCTGGGTTGCAAGAAAACTCGGTCTGAAGAGCTATCGCCAGGCGCTGATCCAGCAACTCGACACCAATTTGCGGATCGGCACCTATTACATGAAATCGGTGCTGTCCCAGTCCGAAAACAACCCGGTGCTGGCTTCCGCGGCATACAATGCCGGGCCGCTCCGCGCACTGCAGTGGCGCGGCGACAAACCGCTCGAAGGCGCGATCTATGCCGAAACCATCCCCTACGAGGAAACACGCGACTACGTGGAAAAGGTGATGAGCAATACGGTCTACTATGCCGGCCAGTTCGGCGACCCGCCGCGCTCGCTCAAGCAGCGCCTGGGCATCGTGCCTGCAAAGTCTTCTGACAACACGACTGCGGACGACCGGCAGGCGAGTTCCAATGGCAACTGAAGCAAAAACCTATTGCGTGGGAGGCGCGGTGCGCGACCGATTGCTCGGACTGCCCGTCCAGGACCGCGATTGGGTGGTGGTCGGCAGCACGCCTGAACAAATGGTGGCGCAGGGTTTCCAGCCGGTCGGCAAGGATTTCCCGGTATTCCTGCACCCGATAACGCACGAGGAATATGCGCTGGCGCGCACCGAGCGCAAGACCGCGCGCGGCTACCAGGGATTTGCCGTTTATGCAGCGCCGGACGTCACGCTGGAACAGGACCTGCTGCGCCGCGATTTCACGATCAACGCGATCGCCGAAGATGCAAACGGCAATCTGATCGATCCGCACAACGGCGTCGCCGACCTGCGCGCGGGCATCCTGCGCCACGTCGGCGCGGCGTTCGGCGAGGACCCGGTGCGCATCCTGCGCGCGGCGCGTTTTGCGTCGCGATTCGGATTCACCATTGCTCCCGAGACACTGGCGCTGATGCGCGGCATGGTGGACAACGGCGAAGTGGACGCGCTGGTCGCGGAGCGCGTCTGGCAGGAACTGGCGCGCGGCCTGATGGAGAAAACACCGTCGCGCTTTTTCGAGACGCTGCGCGATTGCGGCGCGCTGGCCAGGATCATGCCCGAGGTCGATGCGCTGTTCGGGGTGCCGCAACCGGAACAATACCATCCCGAAATCGATTGCGGCATACACACCATGCTGGTGGTGGACGATGCGGCGCGCCACGGCTATGCCCTGGAAACGCGCTATGCCGCGCTGACCCACGATCTGGGCAAGGCGACCACGCCCAGGGAGATATTGCCGCGCCATACCGGACACGAGCTGCGCAGCGTGGAACTGGTCAAACAGCTCTCGGAACGCCTGCGTGCCCCGGGCGAATGCCGCGACCTGGCGTTGCTGGCCGCGCGTTACCACGGCGATATCCACCGCGCCAGGGAATTGCGCGCCGATACCATTATCAGATTGTTCCAGTCGACCGACGCATGGCGCAGGCCGGAACGCTTCACGCACCTGTTGCAGGCGTGTGCCTCGGATGCGCGGGGCCGCACCGGGCACGAGAATGATGCCTATCCGCAAGCAGAATATCTGCTGAATCTGCTCTCCGTTGCACGCGCGGTCGACGCGGGCGAGATCGCAAGGCAGTGTCCGGACAGCCATGCGATTGCCGGGGCGGTGCAGCACGCGCGAATCCGCGCGATAGAGCCATTGGTTAAAAAAATTGCGTAGCCCATTTTCAACACCTGGCCGGCACATGGTGTCGTGACCTTTTCCAGACAGCATTCCATGGATGCCGGCCGGCAATCCTGACGAAAAAAATATATATATCGCTTTCAACCAGCACAGGATTAAAACCGGCATGATCATGAAAAACGCTACGCTTCCTGCCTCATTTTTCGGGATAGTGCTCGGCTTGTCAGGGATGGGCCAGGCATGGCGGGTGGCCGCGCCGCTGTGGGGAATGCCTCGCTGGATCGGGGAGGCCGTGCTGCTATTGGCCACCGTGGTCTGGCTTGCACTGCTGGTTTCCTATGCGATACAGGCTTTGCGCAGTCCCATGCTGGTTCGCAGCGAATTCCAGCATCCCGTGCAAGGCAGCATGCCCGCACTGCTTGCCGTCACCACGCTGTTGATCGCGCTGGCTGCAATCCCCTATTCCCGTCCTTTGGCCTATATCCTGGCGATAGCAGGCATCTGCTGGCACCTGGCATTTTCCCTGTGGCATACGGGCACGATGTGGAAGGGCGGACGCAATGCGCTGGATACGGCACCCACGCTTTATCTGCCCACGGTGGCCGGAAATTTCACCAGCGCTGCCGCCCTCGGTGCGCTGGGGCATGCCGATTGGGGATGGCTGTTCATGGGTGCGGGGCTGTTCTCGTGGCTGGCATTGGAATCACTTGTGATCCAGCGGATTCTGCATCCGCACGCGGTGCCCACCGAGCAACGAGCTTTGCTAGGAATCCAGTTTGCTCCGCCCGTTGTCTGTTCCATGGCCTGGCTTGCCGTGAGCCCCGGTAGCAGCGACCATTGGCTGCTGATGCTTTGGGGTTACGGCCTGTTCCAGATGATGCTGGGTCTGCGGCTGTCGGGCTGGTTTGGCGCACAACCGTTCTCGCCCGCGTATTGGGCTTTCACGTTCGGTGTGGCATCAGCCACCGTTACCGGGTTGAAGCTTGCCTTGTCCGGGGTGGAAGCGGCGAGAATATTATCCATCCCGATTTTCATCGGGGCCAACCTGTTCATCGGTTATTTGTCGGTGCGAACTGCTTATCTGCTGTTCACTCGCCGGCTATTGCCGCCACGCGCTGCATGAGGGCAAAATGCGACACGTCATTCAAAGAGTGTCTCCCATACATCCCCGGGGCCGACATGCAGACTTAAATCATGTTTTGAGGGTCTCTCGCACGGGGCAGCGTCAAGCGCCGCAGCCAGCAGAAATGCTTCGGGAGAAAAATAGGCCATTACTTCACAATGCAGACGACCCTCCGATTCGTGCCGAATAAATACTGCTACGTCTTCGTGGCCATCAACTCGCCCATACCATGATGTATACAGGGTTTCGATTCTATCTAGCGAATCCCAAGCCAGCATCGCGTCGCCCAGGTTTTTGGCGAACCATGCAGCCATGGTTACCTAGCCGGTACTCCAGCCCCTGGGGCGCTTCATGCCGGCAATCTTGCAGGCCTGCTTGACGTAGCCGTACGGAAACAGCTCGAAGATGATGTTGCGCGAATCAGGACCCAATCGTTCCGCCAGGTGCTTCGTTACATGGCGGACATCCGGCGCGACCTGGTTGTCGTCGTACCACTTGCGCATGAAGTGAATCGCATCCCAATGGTCGGCCGTCAGCTGTATATTTTCCTGGCTGGCGAACTCGCGGGCGATCTCTTCGGTCCAGGTTGTCGGGTCAACCAGATATCCTTCTTCATCAGTCTCGGGTGGCTGCATGTCATTCTCCTCACATAATCAGTGCAACGATCAATACCAATCCCTGACATTGGCCATATACAAAATACAGATTCGAATACGCTGCTTCACGGCGGTTGAAATATATCATATCGTGATATTATTACAACGTGATGCCGGTTCGCCGTTGAAACAACTCCAGATGTGATGCTCATGGCCAGGAATATCCCAACCAAGGAAGAATTCAGGACGCTTTCCGACTTCCGTTACCAGCTGCGCTGTTTTATACGTTTCAGCGAGGGCATTACTCATAAATTCGGGGTCACGAATCTGCAATACCTGTTGTTGCTGCACGTCAAAGGATACAAGGATCGCGAATGGGCAACGATCGGTGAGCTTGCCGAGCGTTTGCAGACTCACCATAACGGCGTGGTGTCGCTGGCCTCGCGATGCGAAAAACTGGGCTTGATATATCGGCAACGCGGTACCGCGGACAAGCGTGAAGTGCAGATATATCTCACGCCGGACGGCGACAGACTGGTAAAAAGAATCGCCGGCCTGCATCGCAACGAGTTATTGAACCTGCAGGGGAAGTTCAGGATTCCCGGAAAGCAGGCATTGGGGAAGTGAATTCGCAAGGTTTTCGCTATTTGCGTGATGCAGGAATTAAATTCGAATGTCTGAACTGTTATAAGAGACAGACAGTTTTTGCATCCAATCAAAACGGTCAATATCGGCCAATAACTGCGCTGAACGAGTGCCCCTTTTCCGGCAGACAAAGTGGCCGCAAGAAGCAACGCCGTGTGTTAATAAGCACTTATCGAAAATAGCTGTAGCGGTTTTCCATGCACAAAGATGTATGCAATAATCGGCCTATATTTCACTTGCATGCAGCCATGCCAAAGTTATTTCAACAAATGCTTGGTTTGACGTTGATCTGTTTGATACCGACTTTAATTCCGAACCAGAGCCATGACACATCTCGACTGTCAATCATCGGCAGTACGTTTGGCGCCGAAAATCCTCCCATCGTTATTGCCCATGTCTCTCCCACCACCGGACGGTTCGCGTTGCATTCGGAGGACGATCGCCGTGGCGCCGAAATGGCCATCGATGAGTTCAACGCGCGCGGCGGCGTTCTGGGTCGCCAGATCGTACTGGTGTCGCGCAATCCCACGCTGGATACAAGTCATGCCGCCCTGGTCGCCGAAGATCTGATCACCAAAAATAAAATCGGATTTATGCTCGGCGCGATGGACTCCGGGGTCGCCGCAAGCATGTCGGCCGTCTGCCAGAAGCACGGCGTCATCTTTATCAACACCAATTCGTCAGCGCCGTCCGAGTCTGTAGCGAACGCTCACCGCACCAAGTTCGTCTTCGATGCCAGTGCCGCCAACTTCAACCGCGCATTGCTCAAGTACGCCCTGGCAAGGCGCAAATCCAAACGCGTATTGCTGCTGACGGAAGATGACGGATTTGGCCACAGCAGTGCTGCCGCCTCACGGCCATATATTGCAGAATATGGCGGCACGGTCGTCGGTGAGGTTGTGGTACCCGCAGACCTGTCCGATCCTGCCGGGGCACTCAGGCAGATCGCGGCAATCCCGGCCGACGTCGTCGCCGTCAATATCAGCGGGGACAATCAGATCAGGCTGTTTGCCCAGATCGATCCGAAAACGCTCGAGAAGCAGTCATGGGTCGTGGGTGAGGTGGATTGGGAGGAACTCTATCCCGCGCCGGGAACTCCCCGTCCCCTGTACGGCATAACCTGGGCATGGAATCTCGACACCCCCGGCACAGCGGAATTTACCGCACGTTACCGAAAACGCTACGGGCATACCAGGCTGGATTACCCCGGTGACGTGACACATGCTTCCTACTTTGCGACCAAAGCCCTGCTCAACGCCATAGAGCATGCCGGCAGCACGGACAACCATGCGGTGATACGCCAACTCGAAAAGCTCAAGTGGACCGCAAAGGAACGCATGCAGCGCTACCCGGCCTATATGGATCCGGTCAGCCACCATCTTCAGCAAACCATTTACATCGCCACCTGGCATCCGCGGGTCGACCACCCCGAACTCGGACAGGAAATCCTGGGCTATGCCTCTCCCGAGCAGGTCCGTTACAAAATGGAGCGGACGACCCGGCTGGAATCCTTTGCCGACACTCCCCACTACGCACCATGAAAATGCGCCGGTTGGGCCTCATTGCGCGAATTGCGCTGCTGGTCGTGTGCGTGGAGGTTGCCGCTTTTGGCGCGCTCGGATGGTTTTACGTCGACAGGTTCAGCAAAACGTTTGATGAGCACATGGAGTTGCGCATGCGCCTGCTGGGCCGGATGGTTGCCAGTGACGAGTTGCCGGTCAACACCATCTCGCAGCGCTCGATTGTCAGCAACCTGCTGGGTGCGCCTTATCTGAATGGAATGGTCATCGGCGGCAATGGGCGGATCATCGTCTCTACGGATTCTTCCGAACTGGGCCGATTGGCCAGCAGTGTGCCCGGCTTCAACGCGGGATGGATCGCCGATTCTGCTCCCGACGCGAGATTCATACCGGGCGACGACAGCCTTACCGCGGTTTTTCGTCTTCACGGCGCCGATGGCGAACCTCCGCTGTATTCGACGGTTATCACAATCAGCACGTCCGAGCTCAACGCCACGAAACATTCCATCTTCCGATGGGGCTTGCTTGTTTCGCTGTTGTTTATTCTGCTCAGCTCGGCCGGTATCATCTTCATCGCCCAGCGCCTGATCACCAGCCGCGTGAACGCTACGCTGAAGGTTTTGAAAGCGGTGGAGAATGGCGACATGGATGCACGTATTCGCGTATCGTCCGATGATGAATTGGCACGGCTCCAGCATGGCATCAACTCGATGACCGAAAAGGTCGGCATCCTGTTGCATCAGCACCGCCGCAACGAAGCGGAAATCCGCGCCACCAGCCGGCTGCTTGATTCGATCATCGAGAACATCCCCAACATAATCTTCCTGAAGCGCGCTTCCGATCTGAGCTACGTGCTGTTTAACAAGGCCTGCGAAAGATTGCTGGGCTTCAGGCGCGAAGATATGCTGGGCAAGAACGACTACGACTTGTTTTCCAGGGAAACGGCAGACCACATTACCTCAACTGATCGCGCGGTGTTGCGCTCGTCGGAACCACTTGCTATGCCCGAGGAATCGGTCACCTCACGCGACGGCAGCCAGCGCATTATGCGCACCCACAAGCTGGCCCTGCACAACGACAGAAACGAGCCCGAATATCTGCTCGGCATCTCGGAGGACATTACCGAACGCAAGAGAGCCGAGACTGATCTTCGCATCGCCGCCACCGCCTTTGAGGCCCAGGAAGGAATGATGATCACCGATGCAAACGGTGTGGTCCTGCGGGTCAACCGGGCATTCACTAATGACACCGGCTACACAGCCGAAGAAATCGTGGGAAGGTCACCGCGCCTGCTCCAATCCGGCCGCCACGACGCGGACTTCTATCGTGCGATGTGGCGGAGCATAAACACAACCGGGTCATGGCAGGGAGAAATTTGGGATCGGCACAAGAACGGCGAGATCTATCCAAAATGGCTCACCATCACTGCCGTCAAGGGGAACGACGGAGCCGTCACCCATTATGTCGGTTCACACATCGACATTACGGAGCGCAAGTCAGCAGAGAAAGAGATCCAGCTGCTGGCTTACTACGATCCGCTGACCCGCCTGCCCAACCGGAGACTTCTCCTGGACCGGCTCCAACAGGCAATAGCTTCCTGTACGCATACCGGCAGGGAAGGGGCTTTGCTGCTCATCGACCTCGATAATTTCAAGACCCTCAACGATAGCCTCGGCCATCATATCGGAGACCAGCTCCTGCAGCAGATCGCGCAACGCCTGGAGGCCTGTGTCCGCGACGGCGACACCGTAGCCCGTCTGGGCGGTGACGAGTTCGTGGCGATACTGGAAAACCTGAGCGAACATGCGCTTGAAGCGGCGGCACAAATCGAGACGGTCGGCGAAAAGATCCTTGCCGCCCTCAGCCTACCCTACCAGTTCGGGACCCTTGAATACCAGAGCACCGGCAGCATCGGCATCGCTCTGTTCAACGACAAGCTTCAGGCGACCGGCGAATTGCTGAAACAGGCCGACATCGCGATGTACCAGGCCAAGAAAGCCGGACGCAATACGCTGCGCTTCTTCGATCCGAAAATGCAGGCCAGCATCAATGCCCGTGTCTCTCTGGAAAGTGAAATGCGCCAGGCACTCGAAAACCGGCAATTCCAGTTGCATTACCAGATACAGGTGGACAGTTCGCGCAAGCCGATCGGCGCAGAGGCATTGATTCGCTGGTTACATCCCGAACGCGGAATGGTGTCCCCGGTCGAATTCATTCCGCTGGCGGAAGAAAGCGGGCTAATGTTGCCCATCG
>CAVWTZ010000097.1:0-12689 GCA_963757485.1 uncultured beta proteobacterium | reverse complement strand
TCCTGCGTCCCGGCGGACGTCTCCGCGCGCGGGCGAAGAAGTCGGTGGGCGGAAGCTGCTTGGGGTCGCCGACGACGACGATCTGCTTCGTGCGGAGCATTCCGCCGAGAGCGTCCTCGGGGCGCATCTGCGATGCCTCGTCGATCACAAGGAGGTCGAACTCCAAATTGCCCGGCACCACGAACTTGGCGAGCGAGAGCGGCGACATCATGAAGCAGGGCTTCAACGTCTGGACCGCTCGCCCGGCTCTGGCAAGAAGCTGCCGGACCGGAGTAAAGCGCGCTGGACCTTGGAGAACTCGTTGCCTAGCAGCCTCATTTCCGTCCAGGTCTTCCTGGGTCCATCCTGCGCACCAACCGGCGGGGTGGCCTGCAGTAGCTTGGCGCGCACGGCGGCTCGGTCGGTCACAATTTTGGCCCGGTCGCGCTCGGCGAACGCTCGCCGACGCGCCTCGAGCAAAGCGCCGTTGTTTGCAGAGAGCCCCTCGGCCCGGCGCGCAGCGGCCGCGCGGCGTTCGGCGACAATCGCCTCGAAGAGGACGGGAATGCGGCCAGGCTCGACGGATTGCCTGTCGCAGGCGGCCAGAAACTCCGACAATCCGTTCGCGTCGAGCTGTCGACGCAGCCGGCGCAACGGAATGAACTCCGCGAGTTCGTGGCTGCGCGTCGAGAGGTCGTTGATCAGTCGCACCAGGTCGTCGGGCGGCAGCTGGCATATGCCCTGGGCCCCAAATTCCGTCAGGCGGGACAAAGCTTCCTCACGGGCCACGTGGATGTCCCTCCACTCGCCCGCAGCCGCGCCGATTGCTTCGCACGTCTCTTTCGCCCGATGCGACAGCAGGTCGGACTTGCTGTTGTCCTGCAGATCAGATGCGCGGATCGAGCGGGTCCAGGCAATGGCTTTCATGACCGCTGCGATGCGCTCCTCGCTCGATCCCAGCGCGGTGGCCTGCGACGCCGTGGCGTGGCCGCACAACGTCGAGTGCACCCGACCTATACGCATCGCGAGGGCTGCCGCCAGCGGCTCCGCCAGCATCACCATTCCGGGACCGCCTCCGTAGGGCCGATCGTCGATGGTGCGGTAATTATCCGTCGTGAAATCCCGTGGATTCCACGTCCTTAATACATAGTTGCCCCGTTCTGCCGCGCGCCGCGTGATGCCGTATTGCGTCAGCGCATCGAACATTTGCGGAAACAAAGTGATGACATCAAAGATCATCTTGGGTAATCCGCTTAATAATCCAAGGCCCAATCCACACGGATGGTCCTGTTCTTCAAATCCACCTGCTTGATGGCCGTTGCCACAAACGGGATCAGTATCTCGCCGTTTTCGCCAGTCACGCTCAACACCTGGTTCGCGCCGGTCTCCAGCAGCTTGGCCACCGTTCCCAGCCTGATTCCCGCTTCGTTCTCGACCGCCATTCCGATCAGATCTGACCAGTAGTATTCATCAGCAGCATGCTGCGGCAAGCTGCTGCGCGGTACCGCGATCAACAAACCCTTCAACTTCTCGGCTGCGTTGCGATCCGGGCAGTCCGGCAGTTGCGCAGCCAGCGTCTTGTTGTGCACTTCGCATTGCTGGACTTCCACCTCGCGCCATGGGCCGTGTTCATGACCTATCCACCAGGACTTGTAATCCAGCAAACTGTCAAGGTACTCGGTGTAGGGCTGGATCTTGACCCAACCGCGTATGCCTTGTGCAGCAGCGATACGCCCCATGATCACCATGGGGCCGGTGTCGTCAGGCTGCGGTTGCGGCACCGGCGCGCTTGACCAGCTTGGCAACGGTGTCGCTCAATTGCGCGCCCTTGCTTTGCCAGTGGCTGACACGTTCCAGTTCAAGACGCAGCGCTTCCTGGCCTTCCGCTACCAGCGGATTGTAGAAGCCAATGCGCTCGATGAACCGGCCATCGCGACGATTGCGCGAATCCGCCACCACCACATTGTAAAACGGACGATTCTTCGAACCGCCACGGGAAAGACGAATGATTACCATATCAAAACCTATCTAAAGTTTATGAGCCCAGCGCCAATGTTACAGCCCAGACAAAAGGGGCGCGGATTCTACGACATTTTGGGTGCTTATGGCAACCCGCAGGAAATCGGCGGTTTTGGATTAGCGGTGCAGCAGCACTTCCAGCACAAACCTGCTGCCCAGATAAGCCAGCAGCAGCAGCACGAAGCCGCCGACAGTCCAGTGCACCGCGACACGCCCGCGCCAGCCATAAAAACGATGTCCCCATAGCAGCACTGCGAACACCACCCAGGATACAAAACCGAACAGCACCTTGTGGTTGAACTGCCACGGTTCGCCGAATACCTCCTCGGAGAACACCATGCCGGATGCCAGCGTCACCGTCAGCAACACGAAACCGATGCCTATCATCCGGAACAGCAGGGTTTCCATGGTCATCAGCGGCGGCAGGTTGCGCAACATGCGCGGCAGCGTCGCGTTATGCAGCCGCTTCTCCACCTGCGAGATCAGCACCGCATGCAGCATGGCTATGGTGAACAGGCTGTAGGCCAGCAACGCTGCGGTGATATGCGCCTTGAACGCAAACAAACCGGTGTTGGTCAGAATATGGTCCGTATGGAACAGCTCCGGCAGCACTACGGCAACCGCTGCCATGGGCAGCACCAGCGCCTGCAGGCCGCCGATCGGATAGAAAAATCGTGCGACCCAATACACCAGCAGGGTCACCCACAGGATCGCGGACAGTGCATGCAGCAGGCCAAGGTCGAATGCGCCCCCGGCAAAAATGCCCTGCTCCAGCAAGTAGCCGTGGATGGCCAGCGGGATCAGTACCAGGTGGCCAACCGACCCGCGTATCAGCAAATCCCCTTCGCCGCGAGCCTGTGCCCGCCAAAAAAGGGCGGCCAGCACACAATAAGCAGCGCTGGTAATCAGCGCAAGGAGAAGATTGGACATTATTTGTCAGGATGTTTTAGACTTCAGTCAATTCTACACCAACTCCCGAAAACCTTTCATGCTGGAAAATCTCACTCAACGCCTTTCCGGCGTCATCAAGAACCTGCGCGGCCAGGCACGCCTGACCGAGAACAACATCCAGGATGCATTGCGCGAAGTGCGCATGGCCTTGCTCGAAGCCGACGTCGCACTGCCGGTCGTCAAGGAATTCATCGCCCATGTCAGGCAGGCCGCGCTCGGGGAAGAAGTCATCGGCAACCTGAACCCCGGCCAAGCCCTGATCGGCGTGGTACATCGCGAACTCACCAGACTGATGGGCGAGCACAACGATGCGCTCAATCTTGCCGCCACGCCGCCCGCCGTGATCCTGATGGCGGGTTTGCAGGGTGCAGGCAAGACCACGACCAGTGGCAAGCTGGCAAAATTGCTGCGCGATCAGCTGAAGAAAAAAGTGCTGCTGGTCAGTTGCGACATTTATCGTCCCGCCGCAATAGAGCAATTGCGCACACTGGCCAAGCAGCTGGAAATCGATTTTTTTGCCCCCGACATCAGCCAGAAGCCCCGGGACATCGCATTGGCTGCGCTGGACTACGCACGCAAACATTATCACGACGTGCTGATCGTCGATACCGCCGGCCGGCTGGCCATCGATGACGCAATGATGTCGGAAATCCAGCAGCTGCATGCGGCGCTCAAGCCGGTCGAAACCCTGTTCGTCGTGGACGCGATGACCGGCCAGGATGCGGTGAATACTGCCAAGGCATTCGGCGACGCATTGCCGCTGACCGGCATCATCCTGACCAAACTGGACGGCGATGCGCGCGGTGGCGCGGCACTTTCGGTGCGCCAGATCACCGGCAAACCGATCAAGTTTGTCGGTGTCAGCGAAAAGCCGAACGGTCTCGAAGCCTTTCACCCGGAACGCATGGCCTCGCGCGTGCTCGGCATGGGCGATGTGCTTTCGCTTATCGAAGAGGCCCAGCGCGAGGTGGATCACGGCGAAGCCGAAAAACTCGCCAAGAAAGTGCAGAGCGGCAAAGGTTTCGACCTCAACGACTTCAAGCAACAGATTGTGCAAATGCGCAAAATGGGCGGCATGTCGGCAATGATGGACAAACTGCCCGCGCAGCTTACCCAGGCTGCCGGAAGCAAGGTGGATGAGAAGCAGATAAGACGCACCGAGGCCATCATCAATTCGATGACCCCGCTCGAACGCAGCAAACCGGAACTGATCAAGGCCTCGCGCAAGCGCCGCATCGCGATGGGCGCGGGCGTGCAGGTGATGCACGTCAACCAACTGATCAACCAGTTCGAACAAATGCAGAAAATGATGAAGATGTTCAGCAAGGGCGGGATGGGCAAACTGATGCGCGGGATGGCGGGAAAATTTCCTGGGATGGGCCGCTAACTATCATCACTTTCACGCGATGTGTGCCTCTGAAAATTCATAGTTCGTCCAAATGCAGGGCGCGAGAAAATGGCTGCAGCGCCGCATATGAGGCGATATGTAAGCAAAAAAATTTCCGCGCAACACAGCATAACCTGCGACTTAGCTGTCGTCTTGTGACAGCTAAGTCGAATGGCTAGTAGTTCATCAGTGGAATGGAATCCGGATTTTAAGAGGCACACATGACAATCAAGGCAATCATATTCGACGTTGACGGCACGCTGGCGGACACCGAGGACGGCCACCGCAAATCGTTCAACAAGGCTTTCGCCGAGAACGGACTCGACTGGAACTGGGATGTCGCGCTGTACGACAAACTGCTCAAGCTCACCGGCGGCAAGGAGCGCATCAAGTATTTCGTCTCGGATTTTCTGACCGGCTACACCAAGCCTGACAATTTCGACGACTTCGTCAAACATCTGCACAAGGTGAAGACCGCGCATTACACCGCAATGCTGCACGAGGGACAGATCCCGCTGCGCCCCGGAATAAAACAGTTGATCGATGATGCGCGCGCGGCCGGAATCAAGCTCGCGATCGCCACCACGACCAGCCCGGAAAACGTCAGCGCACTGCTGGAAGTCGGTCTGGGCAAGGACTGGGAAAGCTGCTTCGCCGCCAACGGCTGCGGCGACATCGTGCCGCACAAGAAGCCCGCGCCGGACATTTATTTCTGGGTGCTGGACAAACTGGGCCTGCCGGCGTCGGAGTGCATCGCGCTGGAAGACTCGAACAACGGCCTGCGTTCGGCGCTTGCGGCCGGGATCAAGACCTACGTCACCACCAATCCCTATACGCACTGGCATGATTTTGACGGTGCGGCAGGAATATTCGACGACCTGAGCGACCTTCCGGCCTTTTACTCGGCAACCGGGCTGCCCCTTCCCAAATAGCCGATTTCTGTTTAGCATCTGCCGGCATGGGGGTGTAGCTCAGTTGGGAGAGCGTCTGGTTCGCAATCAGAAGGTCGTCAGTTCGATCCTGATCACCTCCACCATATAGAATAAGGCTTATAGAGATTAATGCATTTGTTAATACCGCCTGTTTTTCTGCCATGTAGGCGCAGTGTAGGATTTTGTGGTCAGTGCTGTCTCCCTTTACCACCCTAATATGGCTACCCACGAGTTGGTTTTACCCCGATTTAACGGATACCTCATTAAGAGTGATAATAAACTCGGAGGTAAACGATGCACAAGCGCAGAAAAATGCAGTCAGGAATACAAACAGGAAGCAGTCCAACTTGTTCGGCAATCTGATATTCCATTAGCCCAAGTTGCAAAGAATCTAGGAATCAACCCCAATATATTGCGACGCTGGGGCACTGAAATCAGCAACGCCGGTAAAAATGCCTTCACCGGTAATGGCACACCGCGAGACCTGGAACTGGCACGACTTAAACGCGAGTTGCAGCAGGTAAAACAGGAACGTGATTTTTTAAAAGAAGCGGCAGCGTACTTCGCCAGGACATCCAAGTGGGGTACCACATGATAGAACGTTGCCGCGATGCATTCCCGATCACCATGATGTGCCGTTTGCTCAAGGTGTCCGGCAGTGGTTATTACGACTGGCGTATCCGGCAGCCGAGTAACCGTGCACAGGACAACAGCCGATTACTGCGACGCATTCATGCGCTGCATTCAGAGAGTGACGGGGTATTCGGTAGTCCACGCATGTATGATGAATTACGCTATATGGGTGAGACCTGCAGCCTTAATCGGGTAGCACGCTTGATGCAATCTGCGGGACTGGCTGGTATTCCGGCACGTACCCAATGGCGCAAGAGACCATCCAGCATACGGCCTGACCATGTGAGCAATCATCTGCAACGTGATTTCACAGCACAGCAAGCTAACACCAAATGGGTGACGGATATTACCTACATCCGCACGGCAGAAGGCTGGTTATATCTGGCGGTGGTCATTGACTTATATTCCAGCCTGGTGATTGGCTGGTCAATGAGCCAACGCATGGAAAAACAATTGGTGGTTCAGGCTGAATCGACCCCGATTTACTAGACACTCTCCAGCCTTTCGAAATGCCGTCTCTCAAATTCGATGGGAGACAGGCGATCATTGTAACCGTGACGCCGTTTCGGGTTGTAAAACATCTCAATGTAGTCGAATGCATCCGACCTGGCTTCGTCACGGTCAATATATATCTTGCGCTTGATACGTTCACGTTTGAGCAACTGGAAGAAGCTTTCGGCCACTGCGTTGTCGTAGCAGTTGCCCCGGCGGCTCATGCTGCCCACCAGATTGTGAGCCTTCAGAAAATCCTGCCAGTCATAGCTGCTGAACTGGCTGCCTTGGTCAGAATGGACGATCACTTCCTGCCCTGGCTGTCTGCACCACATCGCCATCAGCAGTGCATTGAGCGCCAGTTCTTTGTCGATGCGTGATTGCATCGACCAGCCAATCACCTGGCGTGAGAACAGGTCAAGCACCACGGACAGGTACAGCCAGCCCTCATGGGTGCGGATATAGGTGATGTCGGTTACCCACACCTTGTTGGGTTCATTGACATCGAACTGCTGTTGCAGATGATTCGGTGCAATCACCGAAGGGCGGCCATAGCGTTTGCCTGGTCGACGGTGATAGCCGGTCTGCGAACGCAGCCCCTCAGCGTGCATCAGTCGATAAACGCGGTCTTGCCACACCGTTCGCTCAGATCGTGCAGGTCATCAGTCACTTTGCGGTAACCATAGACGCCGCCGCTCTCCAGCCAGGATTGCTTGATGAGCCCGCTCAGGCGTCGGTCATCCTTCTGTTTGGCCGTAACAGGGTGTTTCCGCCAGGCGTAGTAACAAGAAGGATAGACTGCCATGACATGGCATATCCGTCGTACCGGGTACTGGGGTTCATGCGCCTTGATAAAGGCGTACCTCACCGGGATTCTTTGGCAAAGTACGCGGCGGCCTTTTTTAGGATGTCACGCTCCTCGGTGACACGCTTGAGTTCGGCCCTGAGGCGGCGCAGCTCGGCTTGCTGGCTCTGTGTTTCAATACGATCGGATTCAGGCAAGCCGTAGATCTTCAGCCATTTGTACAGGCTGTGCTGGGATACCCCAGCCGACTTGCCACTTCCGAGATCGGATAGTGTTTCTCGCTGATTTGCTTTACTGCTTCAATCTTGAATTCTTCCGGATAACGTTTGCTGCTCATGACACCTCCTTTGTAGACCTAATTTTAGGCTGAAAGGTGTCTAGTGTTTCGCGGTCGATTCACTTCGCCTTTAGAAAGGTAACGGCTTTTCTACGAGTGGTAAAAATCAGACCACGCATTTTGCCCAAGGTCAGCCATGGCCCCCATGTTCCGAAAGGATGCGACTTTCGCTGATCACCCCCACCCCTTAAGTCGATATTTAGCGGTTTCACGAAGCATGCCACAGTGTCAGCCAAATATTGCCGTTGCAAAATTTATAACGCTTCCATGATGCATCGTCAATACTTGACTATTACACTCGGATATGTATAATTCACGAGCAAGATGAAGTGAAGTGGTTTGACGCACCACCGTTATCCTAGAAGACCACACTTCAATTGATCAAGGGACCGCCATGTTGGACATCAATAACAGCATCAACGATGAAGTACTTCATCACCATGATCCAGATGGCAACATGTATGGCTTGGAACATTGGTCCCCGCTGACTGTAAAGCAACTGGCGCTAGAAGAGGGAATTGAAGAACTCTCAGATGCTCATTGGCATGTGATCTACGCTTTGCGAAACCTGTATAGGGAGAGGGGTCGGTCCACGAGTGCACGTGAAGTCATTCATATTCTGGAAAAGGATTTCGTTGACGAAGGTGGGGGTCGATATCTCTATGAGTTATTCCCAAAAGGTCCCGTGAGTCAAGGATCCCGATTGGCCGGAGTACCTACACCACCACACTCAAGTGACCCTTCATTCGGCTGGGCAGGATGACTGAAAAAGGCCATTACGAAACTTCAGCCAAGCATCCGCATCTTCCGTCCGAAAAGCTAATATTAGCGAATTAGCGAAGTTCAAAATAAACCGCGATTGAATGGGGATGCATGTCCTATCCCCATCTTTCCATTTCAGAAGGAGAAGATGATGAACACGGCAGATATGTTAATCCATATTCATCCAGAGTTGGATGCGAAAAAAAGAACCCATCTGGAAAAATGCATCGAAGGCCGTGTTGGAGTTGATTGTGCTGAATTCGATCATCATCCACATCCCCATGCATTGATCGTAAAGTATGATCCTGACACAGTTCGGGGAATACAGATCCTGGATATCGTGCGTAAAATTGATCCGGTGGCTTCCATAGTGGGCTTGTAATCTTCACGTGACCAATATGATCGAATTTTACACTGAGAGAGATGGGGAATTGAGCTTATTTTGTTGCATATTTTTTAGAACGATATTTCATGAATTTACTTCGCATATTTACTAAATACCGTAATGGAAAAGGAGGGTAAAATGGCCTCGATATTCGGATTTGAAGAACGCAATGCGCTGGGTTTCATCGAACACGACTTTGTATGTCTTCCCCACTCGCCCGATGGAAATATTGACCTGCACAACACCGTTTCGCCCATCAGGACTGAAGACATTGTTTTCATCAAGCACTGTCTATCTGGTTCAAGTTTGAAAATTGAAGCCATAGGGGTCGTAAAGTCAGAGTTTCCGAGTGATGTAGACTCTGAAGTATGTCTGCCTGTTGAGTGGTTATGGCTGGGTGAAAAAGTTATAAAACATTTTGATGAGAACTTTTCAATGCGTGGCAGCCCCATTTATGAAGAACATGACATTGTGGTCCAAAGGGAAATAATCAATTTACTCCCTGAGCAATACCAATTACCACAAGAGTGGTAAAACAAATGCCTGATGCGCCGCGAGTCTATACACAGCTGGATACATTATCTGGTCATGTGATTCAAAGTTCAAAATCAAGTGTTACTTTGGCCAGAAGGATATGTCATATTGGCTGGCACAACCCAATAGTCATAATCTTGGTCAGTGACATATCCAAGTGAAATAGCGGCTTGTTTAAGCGAGCATGAATCGCTGTATGCATATTTTGCTATTTCCGCAGCACGATCATAGCCAATGTGCGGAACAAGAGCGGTAACCAGCATCAAAGATTGCTCCATCAATTCGGTGAGTTTCAGGTGGTTGACTTCAATTCCTCGTACACAGTATTGCTCAAAACTTGTCATACCGTCCGCAAGCAAGCGCATGCTTTGCGTAAAATTGTGTGCGATGAGCGGCTTATAGACATTCAGTTCGAAATTGCCCGATGCACCACCGAAGGTGATTGCCACATCATTGCCAATAATCTGACAACACAACATAGTCAAAGCTTCGCATTGCGTTGGATTCACTTTGCCAGGCATCATCGAACTTCCAGGTTCGTTTTCTGGAATGCTGATTTCACCCAGTCCTGAACGTGGTCCAGATGCCATCCAGCGAATATCGTTTGCAATTTTCATTAGGGCGACAGCAAGCGTCTTAAGTGCTCCATGGGCATTGATCAAGGCATCGTGCGCAGCAAGTGCGGCGAACTTGTTTGGGGCGGTGACGAAAGGCATACCACCAGTGCTGGCAAGTTCCGCCGCAACTCGCATGCCAAATTCAGGATGAGTGTTTAATCCGGTTCCGACAGCAGTTCCACCAACAGCCAGTTCATAGATTTGGTTTAGGGTGGCGGCGATTGCAGATTCAGCATGCTCCAGTTGGGCAACATATCCAGAAAACTCTTGTCCAACTGTGAGAGGAGTTGCGTCTTGCAAATGGGTGCGTCCGACTTTAAGTATATCTGAGAATGCTTCGGATTTCTTAGCTAAAGTAGTTCGCAACTCAATCAACGCAGGAAGAACCTTCCTCGTCAAACCGATTGCTGCTGCAAGATGCATGGCTGTGGGGAATATATCATTGGATGATTGACCAAGATTGACTTCGTCATTGGGATGTACAAGCCTGTTAATTCCGCGTTCACCTCCAAGCAACTCGGATGCACGGTTAGCCAGGACTTCATTCATATTCATATTGCTCTGGGTGCCGGATCCGGTTTGCCAGACCGACAAAGGAAATTCACTCACAAGCAGACCTTTCAGCACTTCTCCTGACGCAGCGATGATGGCATTAGCTTTCTGATCTTCCAGTAAACCAAGATCGCAGTTGACACGTGCGCATGCACGTTTGACTTCTGCGAGGGCGAATATTATCTCCTCTGGCATGTGTTCATTTGATATATGGAAATGCAACAGCGAACGTTGGGTCTGCGCTCCCCAATAATGATTTGTTGGAACCTCAATGTTGCCAAATGAATCTCGCTCTGGTCTGCTGTTCATGATCAGGCTCCCAATCGGCCAAACAAGTTTTTCAATATCTCTCTCAAATTCTTCAACCCATTTGGATCCATCTCCAATTGGGTATTGTGCTTTCAGATTAGTGGATCTTTGCGTGACCACGACAAATCCAGTAAGGGCGAATATCTCATCGGTTTTGGAGTCTGTGGTATCGGTCTCAGCAAGTCAAAGTCCTCCAAAGATAGTTTGAATCGCTTCAACACCCTCTGGAAATCATTCATCTCGTCCCGTTCGATAAGCTTCATCTCATTTCCGACCTGAATTTTATCTATTGATCATCCTGCCACTACTCACATGGAAGGGCAATTATGAATGTCCGTTACTGCCGATTTCTGCCTCTTTGCCGTCCCTAACATTGCTGCTTTTTTTCCCTCCCGATAGCAGCCATTCTCTGAGTAGCACAATAGAACTTCAAACATTAGCACGGGTCGACTAAGTTTTCGCTCAACCTTGCTTCAATTGAATCTCGAATTGATCATTCGATACCGGCTTGTCGAAATTCAGCATACTTTACATCTTCATTTTTAAAGTGTTCGACCAGCATCACTTTTATTGTTATTCCAACCCTCCTCCAAGATGAGTCAGCGCTGTATGGTATAAATCCATCCTTGATTTCTTGCAGTGCTTTCAATATGTGAGCATGTAGCCTGGCATGTCTGGTGGCTTCAGAATATTGCCATTTCTTGAACAACTCTTCCTCTTGACTAAAATGCCGTATGGTTTCATCGATAACAAGTTGCAAATGTCGCTTGATTTCAGTCGGATCCTTTCCTTCTGTGATGGACCGATTGAATTCATTGATTGAAATAATGATTGGCTTGTGATCCTCGTCAATTTCCGGAATACCTACATCCATCTCATCATTCCAAGTAAACGTCAAAGTAGGTCTTTTAAACATACTCTCGTCTCCTTGCTAATATAATAAGACCTCATAGGCTGCAACGGGTCTACTCATTAACAACGCCTATCACCGCCGCCATTGGCTTATCAGTACACCGTCGAATCGCTGCTATTGTTAAGGATTGTCCGATAGCGGCCCTCAACCGCATAGCGGCCACGATACAGCATAACGCTACGGGCCGGTGTTGGACAAGCTCAAAGTCGGTATTTTGCCCGCTAGCATTCCGGGATGTCAGTGTCCAATTCTGGCTGAACTTCAGCCGTTCACTTTCATTTTTTTATCCGGCTGACGCCACCTTATAAGACCATATTTTATCGTTGCTTTTTGACGGAAATCATATGTTTCGTCAAGGTCGAGGCTTGGCTTTTCTAGGTGGTCTGGCTGGTCTAATCGGACCAGTGGGCTTTTTAGGCTCCTTATTAGATGGAATAATTCGAGATACCCCGGCGGGATTTCTTCACCCAGATCGATTGAAGCCAGGCAGCGATCACTTGGGTTTTATCAGCTTGAGGGCGTGCCAAGACATCGAGTATCGCCGAGATGGCCTTATTGTCGGTGCCCTGCATTTTAAGTTGTGGGCGATAGTGTCCACTGGAAGTCCATCATCTTCTGGGCTGCGAGCGAAATGCAGGCCATGCAACAGGATGATGCTGGGTGGTACTCCACCCCTTGCCATCCAACTCACCAACGCTTTAGCCACACCAAACGCCGGATGCCTTGGGGGCGTGGTACTGGATTTCACGACCGCACCTTTGGGTTTGGCCGCATATTGTTCAGGGGCGTGCTTCTTTTCATGGAAGATGTGTGTCAATTCGGTTTGACCGCAGCAACGCATATAGTGCCATTATGCTTGGCCTGATTGCAATGAGAATCCAGAGTGCAACCTGTGGTTACGCTAAATCAAAAGCGATAAAGTCAGCGGCTGGTCAGAGTGTGATCGTCCTGCTTCCCGACTTCAACCAGTTCGTTAACACCGGTCCCATTCCAAACACCTCAACTCCAGTTGATCTCAGTGCCTCAGTCAGCCCGTATTTGTCGGCACATGCGATGCAAGCCATGACACGAACACCTAGCTG
>CAVWTZ010000096.1:0-9402 GCA_963757485.1 uncultured beta proteobacterium | reverse complement strand
CGCTCTACCGGGCAACGCTTCGCGACGAATGCGATGTCCTCGTAAAAGCCCATGTCCAGCATGCGGTCCGCTTCGTCCAGTACCAGCGTGTCGAGCGCTTCCAGGTTCAGCGTGCCGCGCTCCATGTGATCCATGATGCGCCCCGGCGTGCCGACCACGATGTGGGCACTGTGTTCCAGGCTGGCGATCTGCGGGCGCATGGTCGAGCCGCCGCCCAAAGTCAGAATCTTGATGTTGTCAGCGGAACGCGCCAGCCTGCGTATCTCCTGGGTGACCTGGTCGGCGAGTTCGCGCGTGGGGCAGAGCACCATGGCTTGCACCGCAAAGCGGCGCGGATTGAGCCTGGTCAGCAGGGCCAGCGCAAATGCCGCCGTCTTGCCGCTGCCGGTCTTGGCCTGCGCGATCAGGTCGTGTCCTGACAGCGTGATCGGCAGGCTGGCTGCCTGTATCGGCGTCATCGTCAGATAGCCGAGCTGCCGCAAAGTCTCCTGCATGGCAGGCGCCAGCGGCAACCCGTCAAAAGATCCGCCGGCGGCCGTGCCGGGTGAAATCTCAGTCATCGCTATCATCAGGGCTTGCGTCGCTTGTATGGAAGCGGCTTGCCTTTGAGTAGCGCTCTGTCACGGACCAGATCCTTGGTGGGTATCCAGACTGCCTTGGGTTTGTTCATCAGCCAGCTCCGGCCCGTAGTCTTGGCCTTCTGGTACGCCTGAATAGCCGCCAGCAATCGGTCCGGATTTACCAGTATCGTCACATGCTCGCCGTTCAGGTGATAGTCGGCGAGATGTTCCTTGAGGCGATACATTTTCTTCGCGGTGTCATCGTTCTTGCGCTGGTCCGTCATCATCTGCTGCGCATCGGCCGAGAGTACATAGCCCCCGTCGACCTCGACAACCAGGCCGTAGGCCGACAGCCGGGCGAACGCATCTGAAAATTTATTCTCCGAAGGAATCGTAGCCTGCGCCAGATCGATTGCTGTCATGATCTCAAGCAGATCGGCGGGCCGACGCTTGGATGCGACCGACAGGGACAACAGCAGAATTGCATCAACATCGTGGGCTGGGTACATCGTGGACCTTTACTGTATATGTGAACGCGCCCAACTCGGACGCGGGTGTAGTGGATCTGGGCAAAGGGAACAGCCTGTGCCTGCCCCTTTGTGAAGGTCAAGGTTTGCTGCCCATCGCTTCGCCCAGTTGTATCGCACGGGCGTGCGACCATGCCGGGTTGAAGTTCAGCGTGTCTTTCGGGAACAACATCACCACGGTGGAACCGAGAAGGAAACGGCCCATCTCTTCGCCTTTCTTCAGCGTGATCTGCCTGTCGTCATAGCGCCATTCCCGCACCGTACGAGTACGCGGCGGGTTGACCACGCCATGCCATACCGTCGCCATGCTGCCGACAATCGTGGCGCCGACCAGCACCATCACGAACGGCCCGGACATCCCGTTACCGAAGTCGCCGTCGAATACGCACACCACCCGCTCGTTGCGCGCGAACAGTCCCGGCACGCCGCGTGCGGTCACCGGGTTGACCGAGAACAGCTCGCCCGGCACATACATCATGCGCCGCAAGCGACCCGTGCACGGCATGTGGATGCGGTGATAATCCCTGGGACTCAGGTACAGGGTTGCAAAGCTGCCGTCGGCATATTGCGCGGCCAGTTGCGCATCGCCGCCGACCAGTGCAGTCGTCGTGTAGTTGTGCTTTTTGGCCTGATAGATACTGTGGAGATCGATTGCGCCGAACTGGCTGATCGCGCCATCTACCGGACAAATGAAATCGGCATTCGCCAGCGGACGGGCGCCTTCGCGCAACGGCCGCGTGAAAAACTCGTTGAAGCTGGCATAGCTCGCGATGTCGGGATTCGCCGCGTCCTGCATGTTTACCCGGTAGCGCGCCACAAAGCGGCGGATCACCGCCGTGGTCAAGCTGCCCAGCCTGGCATTGGCGAACTTCCCGGCCAATACGGTGAGCGCCTGCTTGGGCATCAGGTATTGCGGCAATACAGCCAAACGATCGGACACGATGATTACCCGTTGCGATGAAACGCGCATTATAGCGGCTGCGCCATGCGCCGCTTTAATGTTTTCCTATAGCGCATGATTTCCCGTTCCGTTTTCGCGTCGGCGGTCAGTGC
Organism: uncultured beta proteobacterium; assembly: GCA_963757485.1. Classification (GTDB taxonomy): domain Bacteria; phylum Pseudomonadota; class Gammaproteobacteria; order Burkholderiales; family Gallionellaceae; genus Gallionella. Next base: position 7,262 of record CAVWTZ010000096.1, on the reverse strand, counting down.
GCCGCTTGCTGATGGCTGCTCGTGATGGTGATCAGCGTGATCTCGGGTGGGGCAAACAGGCGTATCGGCGGACCCCAGGTGCCGGCTCCGCGGCTGACATACAGCAGGCGTCCATCATCCAGTCTGGCGTCCAGTCTGGTCAGCCCGGTGTGCACGTGGTAGAACAGCCGCGTCAGATAAACGAACGGATAGATCTGGCCGCCGTGGATGTGTCCGGAAAGTTGCAGGTCGAACGGGATGTCGCTCTCCACCACCGGCTGGTGTTTGAGCAGGACGACATAGTTTTTTGCGAAAATGTCATGCGAGACGATAGCGGTGTGCGCTGTTTCTGGGCCTTCCCGGGCTGGCCGTCCCGACGCTTGCACGCTGGGATCATCCACTCCTGCCAGCACGATGCCGCCCGCCTCGGCCGATTCGCCGCGCAACACGGTGAATCCCGCGCTGCGCAGGAAGCGCAGCGAGTTATCCAGCCCGGCATAGTATTCGTGATTGCCGATGACTGCGTAGGATCCGAGCGGCGGCGTGCTGGATCGCAGGCGCGGGGCCAGCGCATCAAGGTTGTCTCCCTGTCCGTCGACGATGTCTCCGGTCGCCACGATGATGTCGGGTTTGAGCTTGCGCAGTTTCCCGATCACGCGTTCGAGGAACGCATTGCCCGACATCAGGCCGAGGTGCAGGTCGGACAGCTGCGCGATGGTGACCGGTCCCGAGGCGAGTTTGGGCGTGGTGATATTTATTCGTTCGATCCGTATCTGCCGCGCTTCGGTCAAACCGTAGCCCAGCGCGCCGAGCGCGAGCAGGCCCACGGTGCGGAACGCCACTGCTTCGTTCAGCGGCAACTTGAAACCCGCCACTGCCGCGAGCAAATGGCCAAGATCGAATGTCAGGCCGATGCAAAAAAACAGGAACAGGAATCCCATCCAGGTATAGCTCACCCAGGCGGCTGCTGCTGCGCCGTGCCAGCTTTGCCTTTCCATGTACCAGACGAGAAACGGGGAGAGGGTCAGCACGACTCCCGCCAGGGTCAGCGCCAGCCCCAAACCGAACGAATGCGGGAATGCCATCCATACTTTGTCGAATGCATATAGATGCATGGAACCGTAAATCAACAACGCCATGCTCATGAAGGCCAGCATTGCCATGCTCCTTGGGTTTGTTTCTGGCAGAAAATAGAATGAGATCCCGTGATGCTGCGCACAACATGAACCGTGCCGCTTATTGGCATTATACTGCGCGTCATGGGTCGCGGATTCAACGGCCGCTTTGCGACCAAGGATACGTCAAGGCCGACTGCAACGTTGGCCTGATGAAGTTCGGGAAGGCTTGAGAGGAAAGGGTGACATGGATAGTCCAGGCAGCCAGCAGGCACCAGTTCAGGCTACAGCGGCAAGGAAACTGACACCCAGCGCAATCGCGCATTATCTTGACCAGTATGTCGTTGGCCAGGATGAAGCCAAGAAAACGCTGTCGGTTGCGGTGTACTCGCACTACCGCAAGATCGGCAAGCCGCGATTGGTCGGGTCCGAGAATATCAAGAGCAATATCCTGTTGATCGGGCCGACCGGCACGGGCAAGACGCTATTGTGCGAAACCCTGTCTCGTATCCTGCGCATACCTTTCGTCACCGCCAATGCCACCTCGCTGGCACAGTCGAAATACGTCAATGAGGAAATCGAGGCACTGATGCTGCGCCTGCTGGACAAGGCGGACGGAGATATTGCCAAAGCGCAGCGCGGCATCGTGTTCATCGACGAGATCGACAAATTGAAATCGAATGAAGGCGAACAGCGCGGCACATCTGGAGAGCGGGTGCAGCACGCATTGCTGAAGATCATGGAGGGTGCTGCGGTCAGGCTGGGCAGCACGCTGATTCCTGGAACCGCGCAAACGATCGATACCACCAGCATACTTTTCATTTGCGCGGGGGCGTTTGTCGGCCTGGAGGACATTACTACGATAAGCCACGCCTACGGATTCATATCGGTCGACGATAGCAACAGCGACAGCCAAAAAATCCTCGACCGCCTGAATTCGCGCGTCAAACCCACTGACCTGTTCGAGTTCGGGTTGATACCGGAATTCGCCGGACGTTTGCCCATCATCGCCAATCTTCAGCAGTTGTCCAAAGAGCAGCTGGTGAAGATCATGGTCGAGCCGCGCAATTCGCTCTATAGCCAGTTCCGCGAAATTCTCAAGGATGAAGGCGTCGATCTGCAGATTGAGCAGGATGTTTTTCGGCAGATCGCCGAGATGGCTTTCGAGTACAAGGTGGGCGCGCGCAGCCTGCGGGGGATATTCGAGGAGATGCTCACGCCGGTGCTGTTCCAGGTTCCCGACCGGCCCGAGGTACGCAAGGTCGTGATCAAGTCGCTGTTTGAAGAGGCGAGCTTGATTACGCAGGCGTAGCGCATCCAGCGCGGCGCGCTGCTCGTGGCATTCAGTATCCCAGCGCCCTCGCGCCCTGGTAGAACGCGAAGCTGACCAGCCAGGCCAGCCCCAGCGACCAGGCCAGCGACAGCAGCGTGAAGCGGGTCTGCTTGGATTCGCTTTGCAGCGTGGCGACGGTGGCGAGGCAGGGGGTGTAGAGCAGCGTGAACAGCATGAAGCTGTAGGCCTGTACCCAGTCGAGCTGATGGCCCAGCGCGCCGCTGAGCGCGGTACCGCTCAGACCGTAGATCACCGCGAGCGCGCCGATCACGATCTCCTTGGCGATGAAGCCGAAGATCAGCGCAATGGTCAGTTGCGGGTTGATCCCGAGCGGCGCAAACAAAGGCTGCAGCCCTCCGCCTATCATCCCCGCGAAGGTGTCCGCGCCGGCGGGGACGGCGGACAGCGGCAGATGGGTGAGCAGCCACACCATGACCACACCGGCAACGATGAACTTGGTCGCGCGTTGCAGGAAATGGCGTACTTCCACCCAGCCGCGCAACACCATCTGGCGGAAGGTGGGGAAACGGTAGGGCGGCAGTTCCAGCACGAACGGTTCGGTATTTTTGAAGCGGTGCTTGAAGATCAGCGCGGTGAGTATTGCAGTAGCGAAGCTGAACAGGTACAGGCTGAACAGCACGATCGGTGCGGCTTTGGCCGAGAACAGCGCGGCGGTGAAAAAAATGAATACCTGCAGCCGCGCCGAGCACAGCGAGAACGGAATCACCAGCATCGTGAGCAGACGCATCGCGCGCGAGCGCATCACACGGGTCCCCATCAGCGCGGGGACATTGCAGCCGAAGCCCATCAGCAGCATCACGAAGCCGCGCCCGTCCAGCCCGAGCCGCGCCATCAGCGCGTCCATCAGGAACGCGGCACGCGACAGATAACCGCTGTCTTCGACCATCGCCATGAACAGAAAGAACAGCACGATGATGGGCACGAAAGCCGCGACGGTTGCGACGCCGTTATAGATGCCGTCCAGCAGAAAACCCCGGATCGCATGCGGCAGGCCGTCCAGCAGCGGCTGCAGGGCGGCATCCCGCAGCCAGGCGAATGCCGCGGCGACACCGCCCTGGATAGGTTGGCCAAAGATGAAGATGCCCTGGAACAGCAGGTACATCACGCCGAAAAAGATCGGCAGCCCCAGCCACGGATGAAGCAACACATTATCCAGTTTTTCGGTAAGGTTGTCCGACAGGCGCGCGGGGACTTGCACGGCATGCTTCAGCACGCGCGCCATCTCGGATTCGATATGCTGGTCCTGTTCGAGCTGGCTGCGCAGATGTTCCGCCATGCCCGGCGTGGGATAGCGCAGGGCTTTGGTGATGGCTTGCAGGGCTTCCGGGTAACCGCTGCCGTATTTGGCGCTGAGCAGGAAGATCGGCAGTTCCAGCAGCGCGGACATCTTTGCCACATCGACGCTGATGCCGAATTTCTTGGCTTCGTCGGCCATGTTGAGCAGCACCACCAGGTTGATATTGAGCTGCTTGAGCTGCAACAGCAGGCTGATCTGCCGTTCGATCTGGGTGGTGTTGAGGATGACCAGCGCGAGGTCGGGGACATTGTCGTGCAGGAAGTGGCGCACCACCTGTTCGTCGTCGGAAAAACCGTGCAGGTCGTAGATGCCCGGCAGGTCGATGATCTCCACCATGTCGTCGCCCAACAAAATCTTGCCGCTTAGCAGCTCGACCGTGATGCCGGGCCAGTTGCCGACGCGGGCCGCGCCGCCGGTCATGCGGTTGAACAGCGTGGATTTTCCGGTGTTGGGCATGCCCAGCAGTGCAATCCGTTTCATGCTGTTTGCACTTTGATTTTTGCCGCCTCGTATGCGCCGCAGCATCACGTCGGTGGTGCCAATGCGCACCTGCAGGGGTCCGGAAAAGCTGGCTTTGCGTATCACCTCGATCTGTTTGCCGGTGCGGAAACCCAATGCCAGCAACCGCAGATGCAGCGCTTCCTCGGCGTGTATCGAGACTATGGTAGCGGTATCGCCGGGATGCAACGCGGCAAGGTTGATTGCAGGCATATGGCTGACAAATTCAAGAGAGCAGGCATTATTTCACTTCGCGTGACTTTTGTCGCGCAGGCCGTAGGGGGTAATGAACCACTGATCCATTCCCACATGGCCGCGCACTCGGCTTTGCGGGGTAGGCGGCATGACACGGTGGGTGCGAGCTTCTGGTGCGGGAATGCCGCCCACGCCTCGCCTCCCGCAATCGGCCGCTACGCGGTAACGTGTCGGCGAGGCTACATGCAAGAAAGGCGACGATGCGAATGGCGATTCCCTTCGCAAGGAGCGGCATCCCCGACGCGGTGCGCGTAAGCGTCCGGTGCGGGAGGGGGTTGCAAGCGGCTGCTCCCGCAATCGGCTGCTGCGCAGTAACGTGTCGCAGCCGCACGCAGCAGGCCGCCCGCAAAGCCAATGCCCTTGAGGGTTGCGACAAAACGGAGCGAAGCGCAGTTTCGAGGTACGGCCAAAACGGGCGCTCGCGGTGTTGCGCTCCTTGGCATAGCGGCCTTGACACGGTGGGGCGCAGCCCTTTGGTGCGGGAAAGGCCGCTGCCCCCACTCTCGCGCCAGACGGCTCTGCCGCACCGTATCGTGGGGGCAAGAATAACTGCTGCCATGACACGGTGCGCGAAGCGGCGAGTGCGGGAATGGCAGCAGGCGGCTACTCCCGCAAGCGGCTGGCTACGCAGTAACGTGTCGTAGCCGCTACCGGCGTCGCGCGCCTTGCGGTAGACATCGGCTCACGGTACGCGCAGCGCAGGTGCGGAGACGATGCTCCCTCGCCGCTCCCGCAATCGGCCGTTTCACGGTAACGTGTCGCGGCGAGGATCCCGTTTTTGTCAGCAACGCGGTTCATGGTGGAATAGATCAGTGGTTCCCTAAATTGCGGTAGAATGCCACCTTGATTTTTTCGGCAAGGCCACAGGAAATGATCGAGGAAAATATGATCAAAGGCAGTATCGTTGCAATCGTCACCCCGATGCAGGATGACGGCAGTCTCGACATGGCGGCGTTCCGTGCATTGATCGATTTTCATGTCGAGCAGGGTACGGATGGCATCGTCGTGGTCGGTACGACCGGCGAGTCGCCGACCGTCAATGTCGAAGAGCACGAGTTGCTGATCTCGGAAGCGGTGAAGCACGCCGCGAAGCGCATTCCGATCATCGCCGGAACGGGCGCAAATTCGACCAGGGAAGCAATCGAGCTGGCGGCTTTTTCGAAGACGGCCGGCGCGGATGCTTCGCTGACCGTGGTGCCGTATTACAACAAGCCGACGCAGGAAGGTCTGTATCTGCACTTCAAGGCCATCGCCGAGGCGGTGGACATGCCGCATATCCTGTACAACGTGCCGGGACGCACCGGTGCGGATATGAGCAACGACACGGTGTTGCGCCTGGCCCAGATTCCCAACATCGTCGGCATCAAGGACGCGACCGGCAACATCGAACGCGGCAGCGACCTGCTGCAGCGTGCGCCGAAAGATTTTGCCGTGTACAGCGGCGACGACGCGAGCACACTGGCGCTGATTCTGCTGGGCGCGCACGGCACTATATCGGTGACCGCGAACGTCGCGCCGAAGTTGATGCACGAGATGTGTTTTGCGGCGCTGAACGGCGAACTTGCCAAGGCGCGCGATATCAATTTCCGCCTGCTTGGTCTGCATCGCAATCTGTTCGTCGAGGCCAGCCCGATCCCGGTAAAATGGGCGGTCGCGCGCATGGGCATGATGAAGAACGTGTTGCGCCTGCCGCTGACCACCTTGTCGCCAACCGCATATGCGAAGGTTGAGGCGGCGATGCGCCAGGCCGGCGTGCTCAATTCAAAATGTCGCATAGCCGGAAAGAAACAATGAATGCATTGCGGATAGGAATTTGCAGCCTGGTGCTGGTTTCGGTGGTGAGTTGCAGCACATCCGGAGCCGACCAGCGCATCGATTACGGCGCTGCTGCGGTAAAAGTGCAGCCGCTTGAAGTGCCGCCGGATATGACCATGCCCGCCGCCGATGAACGCTATCAGGTGCCGCAGGGCGCAAGCGGTGTGGCGGCGCTTGGCGCAGCAACGGCGCCGCCGTCGCTTGAAGTGCCCCCGGATGTGATCATTTCGGCCGGCAACAACCTCAACAAAGTGTCACAGGGCGACGGCAGCGCAGCGGCAGCTAATGCAACCGAGCCTGCCGGACTCGCCAGTTTGCGGGAGATTTCCGGCGGCAGCACCATCATCGTGCTGAACGATCCGTTTGACAGATCCTGGCGAGAAGTGGGCCTGGCTCTCGAAAGTGCGGGTCTGGTGGTGGACGACATGGATAGAGAAAAGGGCATCTACTATTTGCGTCCCGTCAGGCTCGACAGAAGCTGGCTGGATAAACTGATGTTCTGGAAGAGCGACGTGGACACCAGCAGGCACTATCGCGTGAACGTCAAGGACGGGGGAACCTCGTGCGAAGTGTCCATCACCGATCAGGATGGTGCGAGCAACAAGGTGAGCAAACAGATGCTTGAGGCGATCTACAAGAACATCAACCAGCAGCAGTGACGGCGAGCCGCTGATGTCTATGCGTTTTTCGTCTTTGGGCAGCGGCAGCGACGGCAACGCGCTGCTGGTTGCGGCCGGCACGAAAAGCGTTTCTCCGGGCACCCGTCAGACGCAAGTGCTGATGGACTGCGGTTTTGGATTGCACGATACGGTCAGGCGCCTGGCGCGTCTGGGCGTGTCTCCCGAGAGTTGAGCGGCATCGTGGTCACACATGAGCACGGAGATCATATCGGCGGCGTGGCGCGGCTGGCACGCAAATACAATCTGCCAACCTGGCCTACGCACGGGCG
>CAVWTZ010000095.1:0-18229 GCA_963757485.1 uncultured beta proteobacterium | reverse complement strand
ATACAGGAGAGCGCAACAGAGCAGTATTCGGAAGGCATCTTCAGATCAGAAGCGCAACAGCACGTCAGCCGCATCTCGGCCCGAAGAAATCTCGGACTGTCATTCTGAGCGAAGCGAAGAATCTAGAGAATGCCGAGTGCGACCAGGGCAGTTCGTCAGGGGAACACTCTTCACCCGATGGCGAGCGGCAAGAAAAATTTCTTTTGGCTTTTACGGCAATGTCTTTCCCGACATCCTCAAGGTCCTTCGCGCTGCGCGCTCAGGATGACATTTCCAGTCGGTTCTCTTTATTGACCGCCGGATTGCTCAGCGTCGGCCGGTTGGTCTGGCGCCACCAAGATAGCGTTCGGAGATCATAATGTGGAAGACCGGTTGGCGGCGCTCTTCGGCGACCTCGATGATGCCTTCTTCGCGCAGATTGAAGAGGTAGTCCACGATGAACTGGTGCTGCTGGCGGCTGAGGCCCCGCCGGTTGATGTCCACGGTGAGGAGTCCCAGGTGGGAGGAGGCGGTCTCGCCGGCTTCGGGGGCGGCGTTGCCGTTGTGGCGGCGCAGCTTGCGCTGGTACTCCATGGTACGTACGGCGGAGTTCACCTGGATGGGCTGGCCGAATTCTTTGTAGTATGCCGCGCCCAGTGGGCAGGGAAAGGGTGTGGGTCCAGGGACCCCGGGCCCCTCGAATCGAGGAAAGCGAGGATGCTAGGTTTGGGATAAAAGTAAGAGTGGACGGAAGGAAGGTACTGGTTATTGGGTTACCAAAGCACCCTTCAACCTATGCTTGATTATGCTAAGAGCGCACGGAAAGAAGTAGGATGAGGCCTTACTCTGCCTCTTCCCAGTTTAGACTTCTGAAACATGAGCCATAATCGACGGGGGAACATAAACTGGACCACAAGGCATATTCCACCACCAATGCATACCACTGTAGGGAACCAGTTTGCCGAACGTTCTTTGGTTAAGTGAGTACGATCTCCGGGAAGGCAATTGCCCGTTCGACGAGAAAGTCTGCTTAGAGTGTGAGTTCGCAGAACGTCTCCTCTTGACGGGGGTCCCTGTGGACTGTAAACTCGGCCACATAGAGAAAGTAAAGTCACTCTGGGAATACATGTTCAAAGGATACAAGCATTAGGCAGGGACTTTCCTCTCCCCTTGCCGGCAGATTTGCCAGTTGCGCTCACGCTTTTCAGGGAACCCCCCCTGGGGCCGTATCTTTCTACGGCACTTGCTGGGCGTGCCACTCGGCAGCCGGGTGGACACCACCCCTCCGAAAGAGTGGACCACACCCTGAAACCGGAGAGCACCAATCTCGGAAGTGCCTGACGTTGTGAAGCTGGGTGTGCCACACCCCCCCGGGAAAGGTGAGCCACACCCTAGTTTTCTATGGAAGGAGCCGACTTGGGAGGTTGTTGACGAGAAGGGTTATTTGCGACTCACGACGTTCTATCCGTAGAAGACGTTTAGAGGAGTAACGCCGGCTTGGCGTTGCTTGGTTGCCGCCTTTAAGGCTGGAAATTCCAGCAGATAGTCTAGTTTTTGCGAACACGAGAAATCAGACGGGTCTGGGTTGCAAGTTGGAGACCGGACGAGAGAGACAGTGCAGACATCTACGCCTCACTGAGGAAGAGGGCTCACGACTAGCGGAAGCTACCACAAGGTTTCATGTACCGCCAAATTTCATAATCATCGAAGCCGTCAGCGGGTTTACGAACCCTAGACCCAACCACAATTCCAAGAAGACGCCGAAAAATTGTATACATCCGTTTACCACATGAAATAAAACAGCGTCTCAAGGAACTGGCCCTAGAACTTGGCCTCACCCAACAAAGCCTCATCCGACACTATCTCTCCATATACTTGACCCAATTAGCAGCAGACCGCACGAACTGATCGAACCCTAGACCATGCGACAAACTACTAAACTAATGCACAGAGATTCCAAAGTTAACGCCGCACGCCCCAGATCGTTTGAAGACTCAACCTTTTTCGGCCAGATATGCTCGAATGAGGCAGCTGCAATCCGCTTATAGAGGTTGAAGTGGTCGAGTTGAGGGCTATTCGTGTTCATGCGTTCGGGCCACCAAGTGTTATGCGGCTCGAGGAGGTCGAGGACTTGAAACCGGGGCCTATGCAGGTCGTTGTACAGGTGAAGGCCGCAGGCGTCAACCCTGCGGATACCTACGTGCGATTAGGGTCGTACGCAAGAAAGCCAACGTTACCCTACACGCCCGGTATAGATGGCGCCGGCATCATAACCTCCGTAGGCGACGGTGCCAAGGCCGTGGTTGGCTCCCGCGTCTACCTTTCAGGATCAGTGACCGGATCGTATGCGGAGCAAGCGCTCTGCCAAGCTTCCGACATTCATCCCCTACATACCCAACTCTCCTTTTCCCAAGGCGCTGCGATCAACATCCCATATGCTACTGCCTACCGTGCTTTGTTTCAGCGCGCTAACATCAAAGGCGGTGAAAGTGTGTTAGTTCATGGTGCGAGTGGAGGAGTTGGGGTCGCCGCCGTGCAACTAGCGCATGCAGCCGGCATGAGTGTGATTGGCACTGCAGGCACCGAACGCGGAAAAGAGCTGGCCCTCAAGGAAGGTGCCAAACACATGCTGGACCACAACTCCCCGAACTACATGAATGAGATACAGGCTCTGACTCAAGGGCGAGGAGTCGACGTGATACTTGAGATGTTAGCGAACGTTAACCTAGGAAAGGATTTGAAAATCCTTGCGCCCGGAGGTCGTGTAGTCGTCATTGGGAGCAGAGGTACGGTTCAAATCGATCCGTGCGACGCCATGACTCGTGACGCCGAGATCTTGGGTATGCTCCTCTTCAATACGAGTGAGCTGGAGAAGGAAGAAATCCATAGCACGCTCGCCAAGGGCTTCGAGAACGGTAGCTTGCGGCCGATAGTTGGCAAGGAGATTCCGCTCTCCGAAGCACCGCGTGCCCATGAGGAAGTCATGAAGGCTGGAGCATACGGTAAGATAGTGTTGATCCCCTTAGACCGACCCCGGTTCTTACGTGTGGCCTATTGTCCAGTGTGGCTTGTATGGTTCCTCAAGGCGTTTCAAGTCATCACTGCTTAGCCTAAGCTCCATGGCTGCGACTGCCTCTTCTAAGTGTTCGATTTTTGTTGCGCCGATGATTGGAGCCGTAACGTCTTTGTGGAACACCCAGGCTAGGGCGACTTGTGCTACCGACACGCCCTTCTCCTTGGCGATCTCTTCTGCACGCTCAACAACATCGTAATCCTCCGGTTTGAAGTATCTTGGTGCGAAGAATTCGTCCGATTTGTATCGTGGCGAATCTGGGGTTTCGCCGCGTTTGTATTTCCCCGTTCAGAATCCGCAGTGCGAGGGGGCTCCACGGGATCAGCCCTATTCCTTCATCGCGGCATAATGGAATCATTTCGAGTTCTTCTTCCCGGTAGGCGAGGTTGTAATGGTTCTGCATACTAACAAAACGTTCCAGCCCAAGTCGATCGCTAACGGCGAGGGCTTTGGCGAATTGCCACGCCCACATGCTGGAGGCGCCGATATAGCGTACCTTCCCTTGGCGAACAAGGTCATCGAAGGTCTTGAGGGTTTCTTCAATCGGGGTTTCGTAGTCCCAGCGATGGTTTTGGTAAAGGTCCACATGATCGGTTTGTAGCCGTTTAAGTGAGGCCTCGATCTGTGCCATTACGTGTAGGCGGGAGAGGCCCCATTCGTTCGGCTTGTCTCCCATCTCATTGTAAACCTTCGTAGCAATCACAACATCGTCACGGTAATCCTTCAACAACTCACCGGTAATTTCCTCTGAGCGCCCATTCGAGTAGACGTTGGCTGTGTCGAAGAAATTAATTCCCAAATCTATGGCTCGTTTCATGATTGGGCGAGCCTTATCGATCTCAATCATCCATTGATGCGCATTTCCAAATGACATGCATCCAAGACAGATGCGTGACACTCTCACACCTGCTTTTCCCAAGCGAGCGTATTGCAACCCGATAACCCGGTCGGGTAGTCATTTGAGGTCGGACATAAAGGGCGCGGGAAAACGTTTTCCAGGATCTCTTTAGACGCCAACGATCGAGACTTTGAGTTGCATAATCCCGCGTCTTCTCATGATCGCTCTCGCCAAGGCGTGAACACGCTTCATTTTGCCCCTCACCGATATTATCTCCAAGCATTTGGATTCGTCAAGGTGAATGTGTGTGGTGGAGTTTATTGTGCCTCGGAATTGATGCTGTATGTCAGTGAGCGTCTCCTGTACTCCATGTGAATCGTGGTCGTAAGTGAGGAGTATTGCTCCTGCCCCCTCAGCGTCCTCGCTCGTTTTCCACGCGTATTCTGTGACGAAGTTCCGCATCGCAATCTGCAGTGCTTTGGATCTATCTCCATAACCAAGTGTTCGAATAGATTCGTCAAACTGTTTCAGGAGTGTTGGGGGCGTGGAGAAGCTAATTCGCTCGACCTTCAATACTATCTCCACGCTCTGAATCTCGCCGGATACTCTTTAATATCATTATTACTGAAACGAATGTTAGTAATACTGCGAGCTTACTAATCCAATGGTTTGATCCGGTTGATACTCGCCAGTTGTCGATTTATGCTTCGGGCCAGGTGTATTTGAGTGGGGCAGGGCAGCCGGATCAAGCAGGCGATCGCTCTCTCGGGCGTCGAGAAGGCTCAGATAGGAATTATCTATTGCGTGATCGCTCTGGCAACCGTGATCGGTTTTGTTGCATCGTCGGTTGTGGGCAAGATGTCCGTACTATTGGCGGGACTTGGCATTATCACGTACGTCTTTGGCTTGCGGCATGGCGTTGACGCTGATCATATTGCTGCAATTGACAATACGACTAGGAAGTTGATGCAAGGCAACCAACGCCCCTTCTCTGTCGGCCTATGGTTCTCTCTGGGACACTCAACCATAGTCGTCGGGTTAATCATCGGACTAGTCTTTGCGACCAAAATGATAGTCAATCAAGTCCCAGTGTTACAGTACACGGGGGCAATTATCGGAACTACCGTATCAGGACTGTTCCTCTGGGTTCTTGGACTCGTCAACTTAGCGATTGTTTTCAGTATCTATAAGGTCTTCAAGGAGATGAAGAAAGGAAGAATGAATCAGAATGAACTTGACAGTTTGCTTGAGAACCGCGGTTTCTTGAACCGTTATTTTCGCCCCCTGTTCAGGATTGTAAAGCGCCCCTGGCAGATGTACCCAATCGGCGTTTTGTTTGGGCTGGGCTTCGATACGGCCACAGAAATCGCCCTCATCGCCATCAGCGTTGGAATAGGCGTTTCCTCAGCCGTCCCGCTATGGATGATTCTCGTCTTGCCCTTCATGTTTACGTGCGGAATGGTTCTTGTCGATACCAGTGACGGTATTGCGATGCGCATTGCTTACGGTTGGGCTTTTCTAAATCCAATTCGCAAAATCTACTATAACCTGACCGTGACAGTGATTTCCGTTCTCGTTGCTCTCGCTATAGGGACAGCTGAACTGCTACAGGTCTTAGCCCGTGAGTTGAATTTGACGGGAGCGTTTTGGAGTTTGGTCACGCGTCTCGATTTTGAAACCATTGGTTTCGGAATCGTGCTAATCTTCATCCTCTCCTGGATGGTCTCAGTTGTCGTGTGGAAGCATGGACGATTCGATCAATCTCCATGGAAGCCTATGAACTAGCGATAATCGAAATATGTTTCGAATGGCAACTGCCAAACGTGAGTTAGGAAGCCTTTCACTTCAAAGCGTGGAGCGAGTGTAACTCGCATACTGACAAGCGGGTGACAGTGGTTTCGTTTCTATCCCAATCTTATTATGTGGCACATCAGGAGTCGGTCCAATGTGTTGATTTCTTTGCACCATGTTCACTGTTCGAATTGTGGTGCACAATTTCTCGCAAGTTCTCGCGACGAGAATGTATGTCTTAACTGCGCGTCAATGCTTGGCTTTGAGACCTGGCGGCGTTAGCCCGGAAATAAAGCGATTATTGCCCCCGCCGTTAATTAGCAGCCATCTCAAAGTTGTCGCCGTTAACAAACTGGCGGCGGAGCTAAGCGCCGCGGATCCAGTCAGCGCGGCTAGAGTGAGAGTTGATAAAACAACATTCGCTGCAGCAATGCCCACGGCTTGGGGGATAATGAGGTAAGAAACTCCTAACTGCAAAACACTGACTGCGACCCAGAGAATCATGCGCTCGACATGTAACGATGTGAGTTGTGTGTGACGCCGAAGGACCCGGTTCACAACAAAAACGATCGGGGCCAAGTAGACAAGCCCGAGCAACGAGGCCGCGACGATTCCAGTCAAAACCGTAGCCGCCTCAAGCCCGAGCGGTAAGAAGAGCGCGTAGACGTAATATGAGGTATATAGTACAGCCACGAGCGGGTACAAACCATCCCTCAGGATTGAACGTCCTGTTGGATGCGTGCTAATGAATGCGGCGACCTGTGGGCTGAATGAGTAGTACCATGAGTTGAAGAGCATCATGAAAGCCCTTCCCGCATTGCTCTTCATGATTGAAGAATCGCGAAAGTTTCTCAATTTCTGTACTAATGGTGAAAGGACTGAGCCCGCTGTCGAGGATGATATTGCGCAACTGGTGGGCACAGAGGGAAGCGACAATGTTGTCAAAGAGGACGTAGAAGCAGTCAAATCCGCTGTCGTTAGTGTTGCTTGAGGCTGCGTCGTCGTAGTGTACGCTGTTTGATCTATGTGTACCTCGATGTCCGTCGATACTGTGTGTCCCAGTGAGCCGCTCATTCCAGTGATACGGACTACAAATGAACCTGGGGAGGCGGTTGAATTCGCAGATATTGTCAATTGAGAAATTACTTGGCCATCCGAATTGGGAGTCAAGAGTGAGGGGACCGAAGCGTCAACGCCCGAGGGCGAGCCTCCTAACCATGTTGCGAACAATGCGACTGAGGAATTGAATCCGTTGAGGGAAAACACTGTAATCGCATCAGATCCGCTCGTGCCTTGACTTAACGTCATGGAGGCTGTTGATGGGACAATCAAAAAGTCGCTCGTTGACATTACGCTGCTTGAACTCGTACTGTTTGAGGTCGTAATCGAAGTTATGGTTGTCTGGGTTGTATTATTGGTCACTTGAAGAAGAGCGGAAGCCGTGTCGCCCAGAGGACTGCCCGCCGCAGTCACTGCGTACGAGCCAGCCGCTACACTGCCGACAATGAACCAAGCGGTAAGAACGCCACTCGAAATCTCACAGGTTTGTAACGTCACCACTAAGTTCCCGCTTAGTGAACATGTTGTATCAGTGCTTGCAAACCCTTGGCCTGAAACCTGAATTGTTGAGCCGGATGTTGCTGAGGATTTTTGGAGTGTGATAGTCGGTGAAGAGTAGCTGTTCGTTGACGTTTGACTGGAAGCAGTGGAGGCTGTCGATGTCGTACTGCTTGTCGTACTGCTTTGAACTGATGACGTGGCCGTTTGTGTAGTGGTTGCCGCCGACCGGGCGCAGTGCCTCGGCGGCCTCGGACGAAGTCTGGATGTCATGTACGCCATGAGTGTACAGCGTGACGGCGGTGGTCAGCATGATGAAAAAGGCGATCAGCTGCGAGAACGCCATGCCCAGGCCGGTGTCGATGTTGATGCGGCGCAGGTGCTGCGTCGCATCTTCCGGCAACCTGCGCAGGGAAGCGCCCGCACGCTGCAATTTCAGTTCCTCGACTTCCTGTCCCGCCTGCCAGAAGAACAGATAGGGGCTGATCGTGGTGCCGAAAATCGCCACCAGCAGCAGCAGGTAGTTCTGGGAGTGCTGGATTTTTGGCAGCAGCGTTCCATGCAGCACGTCCAGCCATGGCACATGCGAGGCAAATACGGTTCCGACGTAGGCAAACAGCGTCAGCGTCAGCCATTTCAATACTCCCACATAATGCCGGTAAGGGATGAACACCTGCAACAGCAGGCAGATCATGCCGAACGCGACGGCATAGATATGACTCGGCCCGCCGATCACCAGTGCAAGTGCGTCTGCCATGGCGGCCAGATCGGCGCCGATGTTGATGGTGTTGGCCACCAGCAAAAGCATGACCAGGGAAATCGTGACGCCGCGCGAATTGGTCTTGCCCAGGTTGACTGCCAGGCCGCGTCCCGTCACGCAGCCGATGCGCGCGCTGATGACCTGGATCCCGACCATCAGCGGATACGTGAACAGCAGCGTCCACAATGTACCGAAACCGTATTGCGCGCCGGCCTGGGAATAGGTGGCGATTCCGCTGGGATCGTCATCGGCAGCGCCGGTGATCAGGCCGGGGCCGAGTTTGTTAAGCCACCGGTGTAGTGTTTTCTTCATCGGGAGTAATGCGTTGCGCCGAATTGAGCTGCGGCAATTTTCCCATACTTTGGCGCCGGCAACCTGACCAACTGTTGACCAATGCGTTTGGAAGCCACTGTCGGGCACAACGCCAAGCTTCACGAATTGCTGCTTTGACGGTTCCGTATTCAGGCAAGCAATAGAAAGGGTTAAAGGGCGGTCTTCGACACGACGCGGATAGCTATATTCAAGTTGCGGCTGTCCGGGCAGGGGTCCAGTTATTGCCCTTGCGACAATAAGGATCCTTTAAACCGGCCGATGCATGGCTTGTTGCTTTCTTAACAAATGGCCAAAATGCCCTGCAGTGCATGACGAAAATCTTGTTCTATCTTTTATGGCTGTAGCTTTTCTGGTAACGGCGGTGATGTGTGGAATCGGCCCGGGAAATTGTTTGTAATGAAATTGAAATAATTTGCATTGATAATCTCCGGCTCCACTTAACCAAAAAAGGAAGTCCTGACATGAGATTGTTATCTAAAGCACTGGGATTGGGCGCCTGCGCCTTGCTGCTTTGCGCAAGCGCTTTTGCTGATGAAATCACGGGTGCCGGAAGCACGGCGATCTATCCCGTTTTATCGCAATGGGCCAATACCTACAAGGAAAAGACCGGCATATCAATCAATTACCAGTCCATCGGTTCCGGTGGTGGCATCAAGCAGATCGAGGCCAAAACGGTCAGCTTCGGTGACAGCGACATGCCCCTGACGCCCGATCAGCTCAAGCAAGCCAATCTGGTGCAATTCCCCGTCGTGATCATCGGCATCACCCCGATCGTCAATATACCCGGCGTGAAGCCCGGCGAAATGGTTCTGGACGGCAATGTTCTGGCCGATATATACCTTGGCAAGATCACCAACTGGAACGACGCGGCAATCAAGAAACTGAATCCAAAACTGAACCTTCCTGATTTGCAAATCACGGTGGTGCATCGTGCCGACGGTTCCGGAACCACATTCTACTTCACCGACTACCTGTCCAAGGTCAGCCCGGAATGGAAGACCAAAGTGGGCTCCAACACATCCGTTGACTGGCCTGCCGGTGTGGGTGGCAAGGGAAGCGAAGGCGTTGCATCCTATGTACACCAGGTCAACGGTGCCATCGGCTATGACGAATATGCCTATGCGATGCAAACCAATCTGACCTGGACACGCATGATCAACAGCGGCGGGAAGATCGTTTCGCCGAAACCGAAGAATTTCCAGGCAGCATCGGCCAAGACAGACTTTGCCAACGCCAGCGACTTCTATGTAATCATGACTGATGCGCCCGGCGCAGACAGCTGGCCCCTGACCGCGACAACTTACTTCCTGTTGCGCACGGACGCTGCCAAGGCGGATAACGAAAAAGTGGTCAAGTTTGCAAACTGGTTCCTTCATCACGGCCAGTCCCAGGCAGAAAAACTTGACTATGTGCCGCTCCCTAACGCCACCATCAAGTTGATCGACAGCTACACCCAAAGCAAACTCGGCGTCTGAATTTCCGTAATCTGAATGAAAAGGGCCGCGATGCGGCCCTTTCTTTTTTCAAATCCAGCTATGAAATCGTCTCGAAACAGCAATCAACAGCAAAAATATCCGTAACCGGTGTTTGCTTGCACGCCAGAAGGGCTGGATGGTGTCCACAAAATAATTGCTGATCGAATCCGCATCAGCAAAGCACATGCTGGTATCAGGCTATGCCGTCATTCTTCCGGGCACGCTGCCGCACATCAAATTGGCAAATTTCCTGCCGCAAAGCGCCACTCGCGAACGGTTCAACGGACAATCCTGAGCGGATATGGGTAATGCAGTTTTAGTAGTGAGAAGGTCTGTCGGTTACGACCTCGCAATGATTTCACCAGCTTAGAGAAAGCCCGGCGGATTCTCTTTCTGTCTCAATTTCTGAAGCATGGTCAAGATTGCCACGCCGATAACAGCGCCGAAACCATTAACGATAGCGTCTGTGAATTCGAAAACGTGACTGTGTGTAATGATTTCCGTGATTTCGTGGATGACACCGATAGCGGTTACGATAGCCGCAATGTGCGTTGCCTGCATATTCCGCCAACCGAGACCGAAGTTAATGGCAATCAGGGCATAAGTGGCGAGATGAATCACCCAGTGCATACTACCGGGAAAGGCTTTGCCAACGGCTGGAATGCTGCCAACGGTGAAAAGGCAGACAATCAGCAGCAGGGTGGTTGCGCGGAATATTGTCATATTTTGTACCAAGAACAGCATGCAAGAGGGGTGCTTTTGATTTGTTCGGGGGCACGCACCATCTTAGCAAATGCGCAAGCGATCTGATCAATTTATGAGTGGCAGCTGCGAATTCAAACCAAGCTATCAACAGATTCAGGCGCCCAGATTTATATTCTCGGATGGCATGATGAAAATGGTTGAAGCCCTTGTCAAACAAGGATGCAAGTAATGTGGCGTGCTTGAAGCAATTTGAACGCCCGCATCCTTTGGATTGCAGACAACGGCCTGATATTTCCGCCAACAAATATAACGGCGCACAACGGCTGCAGGATCAAACGCGTTGGAACTAGTTCGGCGGTGCGACCTTGATGACTTCGTCCAGCGTCGTGGTTCCTGCCGCGACCTTCATGGCGCCGGAAATCCGCAGCGGTTTCATGCCTTCCCGGTAGGCTGCTTCGCGAACGCTCGCGATATCGGTAGTCGGGGTGACAAGCTTGCGCAGTTCGGGTGACATCAGCAGGATTTCATAAATGCCGATACGGCCCGAATAGCCTGTCATGCGGCATTCGAGACAGCCGACCTGATGTTGAAACTGCGCAGGCCGTTTGGTTTTCCAGGCGCAACCAGACTGTCCCATTGCTCATTTTCGTCGGCACGTACCGGCATTGGCCGCTTGCAATGCGGGCACAGCGTGCGCACCAGCCGTTGCGCCATGATGCCAAGTATCGTGGCATTGATCATGAACGGCGCGACGCCGAGATCGAGCAGCCGGGTGATCGCGGAAGGCGCGTCGTTGGTGTGCAGCGTGGACAGCACGAGGTGGCCGGTCAGCGCGGCCTGGATCGCCATGTCGGCGGTTTCCAGGTCGCGGATTTCTCCGACCATGATGATGTCGGGATCCTGGCGCATCAGCGCGCGCAGCCCGTCGACGAAATTCAGATCGATGCCGTGCTGCACCTGCATCTGGTTGAACGCCGGCTCGACCATTTCGATCGGGTCTTCGATGGTGCAGACGTTGACCTCGGGCGTGGCCAGGTGTTTGAGCGTGGAGTACAGCGTGGTGGTCTTGCCCGAACCGGTCGGTCCGGTGACCAGGATGATGCCGTTCGGTTGCGATGTCATCCTGTCCCAGCGCGCGCGGTCCTCGTCGGAAAAACCGAGTTCCGAAAAATCGCGCACCAGCACTTCCGGATCGAAAATGCGCATCACCAGTTTCTCGCCGAACGCGGTCGGCAGCGTGGACAGGCGCAACTCGATCTCCTGCCCGTCGGCGGTGCGCGTCTTGATGCGGCCGTCCTGCGGGCGGCGCTTCTCGATCACGTCCATGCGCCCCAGCAGCTTGATGCGGCTGGTCATGGCGGTCATCACCGACATCGGGATCTGGTACACCTGGTGCAGCACGCCGTCGATGCGGAAGCGCACAAATCCGATGTTGCGCCTTGGCTCGATGTGGATGTCCGAGGCGCGCTGCTCGAAAGCGTACTGCCACAGCCAGTCGACGATCGTGACGATATGCTGGTCGTTTGCGTCGAACTGCTGCTTGGACTTGCCCAGTTCGACCAGTTGTTCGAACGAGGCTTGGCCGGATTTTTCCTGGTGCTTGGTCTGCGCCGCTTTCTTGACGGAGCGCGCCAGGTTGTAGAACTCGACCAGGTAGCGGCTGATGTCTTCCGGCGTCGCGACGACCCGGCGGATATCCTTGCGCAACGTGTGCTTGAGCACTTTTTCCCAGTCGCGCAAGAATGGTTCGGCAGTGGCGATAACCACCTCGTTCGGCGTCACTTGCACCGGCAGGATGCCGAAGCGGGTCGCGTAGTCGTTCGACATGATGTCGGTGACGATCGAAAAGTCGATCTTCAGCGGATCGATGTGGAAATACTCGAGGCCGACGCGGCCGGCCAGCCATTCGGTCAGCGCATCGAGGTTCAGCGCCTTGTGCGGGGGCAGCAGAGATTTCCAGTTTTGCCCGGCGATGGCCGTGAGCGGGTGCGCGTTCTGGCGTTGCCCGCGGCGCTCCGCAATCAATGCATCGGCGACTGCCTGGCTGATCAGGCCATCTGCGACCAGCATGCCAAGAAGTTCCGGCAAGGTCAGTTTGTGTTCATGCGTACTCAGCTGCTCCATGTGTAACTCCCCGATCAATTCGCCAGACTATACTGTTATCGCGTTACTTGCTCAATGGGGAACACAGGGCCAGCCGGGTTATTGCCTGATTGCCGCGAAGACCTTTTTCGCCAGATCGCCGGTCGCCTGCAGCGGGTGGTCGCGAATCGCCTTCTCCTGTTTGGCCATCATCAGGAACAGGCCGTCCAGCGCCTTGCGCGTGATGTAGTCCTCCAGCCTCGCATCGCGCTTGTCGACCAGGCCGAATTCCGCACCCTTGCCCGCGAACCGGTCGTAGGTTTCGGCCAGCCGCACCTTTTTCATCGCAGCGCCCACGATAGGCTTGAACCTGGCGGTCAGTTCGGATTCGGTATTTTTGCGAAAGTATTGCGTGGCCGCATCATCGCCACCGGTGAGTATGTTCTTCGCATCGGTCACGGTCATTTTCCTGATCGTGCCGACCAACAGGGATTTCGCTTCCGGAACGGCGGCTTCGGCGGCACGGTTCATCGAGGTGACCAGCTCGTCGGAATATTTGCCCATGCCGAATTTGCGCATGACCCGGTCGGCCTTTTGCAGGTTGTCCGGCAGCGGGATGCGCACTTTCGGGTTGCCGAGGAAGCCGTCCTTCCGGGCGAGGGTGGATATCGAAGTTTCCGCGCCCTGGGTGAGCGCCTGCCTGAGGCTTTTGATCTGGTCTTGCGTGCTGAACTGCGCGAGTCCGGAGCGTGCGGGTGCGGCAGAATTTGATAGGGCCGGTTTGGACAGGTCGTTGAGTTTAGCCTTGAATCCGTCAAGGTCGAGCGCGCTGGCTGGCCCGCCCAGCACCAGAAAAGCAAAAATCAAACTGCGGCGCATTATTTTTTGCGCGGCGCGATCAGGTCGGTGATCGTGCCCTCGGCCATTTCGGCGGCAAAGCCCAGCGTTTCGGACAGGGTCGGGTGCGGGTGTATGGTCAGGCCGATGTCTTCCATGTCGGCGCCCATCTCCAGCGCGAGCACGGCCTCGGCGATCAGTTCGCCGGCATTCACGCCGACGATGCCCGCGCCGAGAATGCGGCGCGTAGCGGGATCGAGCAGCACTTTGGTCGAACCTTCGTCGCGGCCGACGGACAATGCACGCCCCGAGGCGGCCCACGGAAAAGCGGCTTTTTCGTACGCGACGCCCTGTGCCTTGGCCTGCGTTTCGGTCAGCCCCATCCATGCGACCTCGGGATCGGTGTAGGCGACGGAGGGGATGGTCAGCGGTTCGAACGCGGCATGGTGACCGGCGATGACTTCGGCGGCGACCTTGCCTTCGTGCACTGCCTTGTGCGCCAGCATCGGGTCGCCGACGATGTCGCCGATCGCGTAGATGTGCGGCACGTTGGTGCGCATCTGGATATTCACCGGGATGAAGCCGCGCTCGTTGACGCTCACGCCCGCCGCTTCCGCGCCGATGTCGCGACCGTTTGGACGGCGGCCGACCGCCATCAGCACGCGGTCATACAGTCTGCGGCTCGGGCGCCTGTTCCCCCTCGAAAGCTGACTTTCAGGCCGGTCTTCTGCGCCTCGATCTTGCTGACCCTGGTCTTCAGGTAGATCGCCTCGTAGCGCTTCTCGATGCGCTTGTGCAGCGGCTTGACCAGATCCTTGTCCGCGCCCGGCATCAGTTGGTCCATCAGTTCGACCACGCTGATCTTGCTGCCCAGCGCGTCGTACACGGTGGCCATTTCCAGTCCGATGATGCCGCCGCCGATGATCAGCATGCGCTTGGGCACATCCTGCAGTGCCAGCGCGCCGGTGGAGTCGATGATGCGCGGGTCGTCATAGGGAAAGCCGGGGATGCGCGCCACGCTGGACCCTGCCGCGATGATCGCGTGATCGAAGCTGATGGTTTTCTTGCCGTCTTTTGTTGCAACTTCCAGGTGATTCGGCGAGGTGAATTTTGCGGCGCCCTGCACCACCTGCACCTTGCGCTGCTTGGCCAGCGCGGAAAGCCCGCCGGTGAGCTTGCCGACCACGCTTTCTTTCCAGCCGCGGATCTTGTCGATGTCGATCTTGGGCTTGCTGAAAGTCACGCCGTGGTGTGCCACTTCTTCGGCCTCGCTGATTACCCTGGCGACATGCAGCAGCGCCTTGGACGGAATGCAGCCGACGTTCAGGCAAACGCCGCCCAGGCTGGCGAATTTCTCGACCAGCACCACCTGCTTGCCCAGATCGGCCGCGCGGAACGCGGCGGTGTAGCCGCCGGGGCCGGCGCCCAGCACCAGCACCTCGGCGTGGATATCGCCTTTCTTGACCGATTGTGGTGCGGGGGCGGACGCCGGAGCAGACGCCGGCGTCGGATTCGCGGCTGCCGGTGCCGCTGCGCTGGCAGCGGGTTTTGCCTGTTCCTTGTTGTTTTCGCCTTGCACCTGCTGTGCGCTTTCCAGCGTCAGGATCATGCTGCCTGCAGAAACCTTGTCGCCCACCTTGACCTTGAGCGCTTTCACGATGCCAGCAAAGGGGCAGGGCACTTCCATCGCAGCCTTGTCGGTTTCCAGCGTGATCAGCGATTGCTCGGCCTCGACCTTCTCTCCGGCCTTCACGAATACTTCGATGACTGCAACGTCCTTGAAATCGCCGATGTCCGGCACTTTCACTTCTGTGACTTGGCTCATGGTGTTCGTTTCCTTGATTTTGTTTTGAAAAGGCGGGTTTGTTCAGGTGCGTATCTGGCCGCTGCCCAGCACGATGTATTTTTGCGAGGTCAGTCCTTCCAGTCCGACCGGGCCGCGCGCGTGGATCTTGTCGGTGGAGATGCCGATCTCGGCGCCGAGACCGTATTCGAAGCCGTCGGCGAAGCGCGTCGAGGCGTTCACCATCACCGAGCTTGAATCCACCTCGCGCAGGAAGCGCATCGCCCGGGTGTAATTTTCGGTGACGATGCTGTCGGTATGCTGCGAACCGTAGGTGGCGATGTGCGCGATCGCTTCATCCAGGCCGGCCACTACCCGTATCGCGAGTATCGCTTCGAGATATTCGGTATGCCAATCCTCCTCGGTGGCAGCCTTCATCTGCGCGACCAGTTTGCGTGCTGCTTCATCGCCGCGCAGCTCGACGTTCTTGTCCAGATAGATCTTGCATAGCCTGGGCAATACCCTGGCGGCAATGCCTTCCGCGACCAGCAGCGTTTCCATCGCGTTGCATACGCCATAGCGATGGGTCTTGGCATTGTCGGCGATGCGGATCGCTTTTTCGAGATCGGCTTCGTCGTCGATATAGACATGGCACACACCGTGCAGGTGCTTGATCACCGGGATGCGCGCATCCGCTGAAATGCGCTCGATCAGCCCCTTGCCGCCGCGCGGCACGATCACGTCGACATAATCCTTCATTGTGATGAGTTCGCCCACCGCAGCGCGATCCGTGGTCGCGACGACCTGGACCGCAGTCTCGGGCAACCCGGCGATACGCAACCCGGCATGCACGCAGGCGGCGATGGCCTGGTTGGAATGGATAGCCTCCGAACCGCCGCGCAGGATGGCCGCGTTGCCGGATTTCAGGCACAGTCCGGCTGCGTCGGCTGTCACGTTGGGGCGCGACTCGTAGATGATGCCGATCACGCCGAGCGGCACGCGCATCTTGCCGACCTGGATGCCTGATGGACGATAATTCATGTCGCTGATTGCGCCGATCAGGTCGGGCAACTGCGCGATCTGCAGCAAACCTTCGGCCATACTGTGCACGGTCTTCTCGGTCAGCGTGAGCCGGTCCAACGAGGCCGCATCAAGCCCGTCGGCTTTCGCCGCAGCGACATCCTTGGCATTGGCGTCCAGCAACAGCGCGGTCTCGCTTTGCAGCGCGGCGGCGATCTCGGTCAGCGCGCGATTCTTTGTGGCGGTGTCGGCAAGCGCCATCAGCCGCGAGGCCGCGCGCGCGGTCCGGCCGACCTCCTGCATGTATTCTTTGACGTTCTGCATGATGTTCCGTGTGTTTTGTTGTAGGGCGCATTTTACCCTAAGTGCTAAAATGCGCGTCCTTCTTAAATGTGGGCGCGGCAATGTCCGACATCCTGAAAAAAATTCTTGCGGTAAAAGTGCGGGAAGTGGCTGAAGCGCAAGCCATCAAGCCGCTCGCGGCGATGTTGGCCGCGGCGGAGCAGGCCGTGCCTGTGCGCGATTTCACCGGTGCGATACGCGGAAAAATTTCCGCGGGGCAGGCTGCGGTAATCGCCGAGATCAAGAAAGCCAGCCCGAGCAAGGGCGTGTTGCGCGCCGATTTTCGTCCCGCCGAGATCGCCGCCAGCTATGCGCGACATGGCGCGGCATGTTTGTCGGTGCTGACCGACGAGCAGTTTTTCCAGGGCAGCGCGGAATACCTGCGGCAGGCGCGTGCCGCCTGCATGCTGCCGGTGTTGCGCAAGGACTTCATCGTGGACGAATACCAGATCTATCGGGCGCGCGCGATGGGTGCAGACGCGATCCTGCTGATCGCTGCGGCGCTGGAGGTAAAGCAGATGCAGGCCTTCGAGGCGCTGGCGCACCGCCTCGGCATGGCGGTGCTGGTCGAAGTGCACGATGGCGCAGAGCTGGATGCCGCGCTGCAACTGACCACGCCGCTGATCGGCGTGAACAACCGCAACCTGCGCAGCTTCGACGTGAGCCTGCAAACCACGCTGGACCTGTTGCCGCGCATTCCGAACAATCGCATCGTGGTTACCGAAAGCGGCATTCTGAAGCCTGAAGACGTGAAGCTGATGCGCGGCCATCAGGTGCATGCATTTCTGGTGGGAGAAGCGTTCATGCGCGCGGCGGATCCGGGTGTAGAATTGTCACGGGTGTTTGCTTGATATTTTTTTGCGGGGAGAGTGTTATGTTTAATCTTGATCGTTTGATTGTCGAATTTGACAAGGGCTTGCGCACCTTATTCAGCCAGGCGCACAGTGCGCGCCCCTATCCAGACGCAAACCTGCCTGAAACACCTATGAACGAGGCCGAGAAGAAAAATGCCGCCGCGCTGATGCGCGTCAACCACAGCGGCGAAATTTGCGCGCAGGCGCTTTATCAGGGACAGGCTTTGACGGCGCGCGATCCCGCTGTGCAACAGACGCTGCAGCGTGCCGCGCAGGAAGAGACGGAGCATCTCGCCTGGACTGCCAGGCGCGTGCATGAGCTGGGCGGCCATCTGAGCCTGCTGAACCCGTTCTGGTACACCGGCTCTCTGGCGATCGGCGCGGTGGCGGGGCTGCTGGGTGATAAATGGAATCTGGGTTTTCTCGCCGAGACCGAGCGGCAAGTCGGCGATCACCTGCAAAGCCATCTGGACCGTTTGCCGCAACAGGATGAAAAAAGCCGCGCCATCGTGGCGCAGATGTATACCGACGAGATCGGTCATGCCGACGTGGCAAGATCGCTTGGCGGCGCAGAGCTGCCACAGCCGGTACAACTGGCGATGAAGCTGAACGGCAAAGTAATGACAGGCACTTCCTACTGGGTCTGACGGAGGCAAGAGGCAATACAACCGTTGCATCCTGTACCTAGTTTCTCTATCCCTGTATTACCTCAAAGTCATGCGTGATCGCGGCGGTCTGGCCGAGCATGATGGAAGCCGAACAGTATTTCTCGGCCGATAGCTTGATCGCTTGCTCGACCG
>CAVWTZ010000094.1:0-12704 GCA_963757485.1 uncultured beta proteobacterium | reverse complement strand
GGAACGCTTCCGGTTTAATGTCCTTGCCGGTCACGACAAAGTGCATGTGTATTTTGGTGAACACCTTTGGGTCGGTTTCGGCGCGTTCCGCTTCCAGTTCCACATAACAGTCGGAGACTGCCTGGCGGCTTTTCTTCAGGATGGTGATCACATCGAAGCTGGTGCAACCGCCCGCGCCCAGCAGCAGCATTTCCATCGGCCGCGGGCCGAGATTGCGTCCGCCTGCCGCCGGCGAGCCATCCATCAACACCGCATGATTGCTTTCGGTTTCACCCAGAAATGCGACCTGTTCCACCCATTTGACGCGAGCTTTCATGGTATTCCTTTCCTGTTGCTTAATTGTCGGAGATTGCCAACTTTACCCGATACCAGAGCAATCCGATAACTTCGTGAACAAAGATTTTGCTGTATTCAAGAGATTCGGCGCGGGGCAGGAAGGTGAGCAGGTCGGTCCGATAACGTGTGGTGAAACCGGTCGGCGCTTCAGTGACCTCAAATCCGGCGCGGCGAAACACCGCGGTGGCGCGCGGCATGTGCCAGGCATGGGTGACCAGGTAGATCCTGCGTATTCCCGCCTGTTTCAGAATGCGAAATGAGTTTTGAGCATTTTCGAAAGTGTTGTCGGACGCGTCTTCCGTCCAGCGCACCGGCACATGGAAATCCTGTTCCAGCGACATGCGCATCTGTTGCGCCTCGGAAACGCTGTTGCCCAGCGGTTCGCCGCCGGTCACCAGTATCGGTTTGCCGGTTTCGCGCTGTAGTTTCGCGCCGTAGCGCAGGCGAACCAGAGTGAGATATGAGACCGTGTCCTGTCCCGCATATTCCGGCGCGCGGAAATTGGTCCCGCCGCCGAGTATCACGATCGCGTTGGCCTGAGGCTGGCCATCTGGACGGCTGATATTCAGGGGCGTGGTTTGCGCCTCCAGCAAATGCAGCGCACCTTCCGCGAAATAAGGCGTGGACGCGATCCAGAGCAAAGCCAACGCGGCGATTATCAGCGCTCTGGCAAGCTTGTGACGGCGATAAAGCAGAATGATGCCCAGCGCGAGCAGGAGTAACAGACTGAGCGGCGGCAGCAAGAAAGCGGCAATGTGGTTGGTGACGAACCAGGACATGGAGGATTCAAAGTGTCAGAACGTGTTCATCTTACCGGGTTTCGTCCGTCTTCCTGAAATAGGCGCTGTAATTTCTATTTGAATGTCGCGTTCAGTACTCAAATAGCGTTTGACAGTAGCGGGCAGGCTGCAATAGAATGCGCGCCCTTCGAGGTTTACTGACATATTGAATTTTTAGGAATTGTAGCTATGAAAACATTTTCCGCTAAAGCCGAAGAAGTCCAGCACGACTGGCTTCTGGTAGACGCAGCCGATCAGGTGCTGGGCCGTCTGGCCGCACAGATCGCCTCCCGTCTGCGTGGCAAGCACAAGGCGATATACACCCCGCACGTGGATACCGGCGATTTCGTCGTCGTGGTCAATGCCGACAAGCTACGCGTGACTGGCAACAAGGCCCAAGCCAAGCTGTATCATCGCCACACGACTTATCCGGGCGGTTTGTACACCACCAACTTCGCCAAGATGCAAGGGCGTCATCCCAGCCGTGTGCTGGAAAAGGCCGTCAAGGGCATGCTGCCGAAAGGCCCGCTGGGCTATGCGATGCTGCGCAAGATGAAGGTGTATGCCGGTGCGGCACACCCGCATGAAGCGCAGCAACCGAAACCCGTTAATTTGTTGAAGGCATAATTTATGAGCATAACCTATAACTACGGAACCGGCCGCCGCAAGAGTGCGGTGGCACGTGTGTTTATGAAGACAGGCAAGGGTAATTTCGTGGTAAACGACAAGCCTGTCGACGAGTTCTTCTCCCGCGAAACCGGCCGCATGGTCGTGCGCCAGCCGCTGACGCTGACCGACACGCTGGGCAAGTTCGATATCATGGTGAATGTCACCGGCGGCGGCGAGTCCGGCCAGGCTGGCGCGGTGCGCCACGGCATCACCCGTGCATTGATCGACTACGATGCCACATTCAAGGCTGTGCTGAAGCAAGCCGGCCTGGTGACTCGCGATGCGCGAGAAGTGGAACGCAAGAAGGTCGGCCTGCGCAAGGCGCGCCGCAGGAAGCAGTTCTCCAAGCGTTAAAGCCTGTCCCGAGCCTGTCCAAGGGTTTGGATGGATTGCAAAAGCCGCCTTCGGGCGGCTTTTGCATTTGCGGACTTGCACCGCTGATGCCGGGATAAGCCGGATGAGTTCATGGATTCGATATGAATTGTTGTAGAATGCCGGGTGTTTTCAATGGAAACTACGATGATCAAAGTTGGCATAGTTGGCGGGACAGGATACACCGGGGTTGAACTCCTGAGGCTGCTGGCGGCACACCCTCGGGTGGTGTTGCAAGTGATCACTTCGCGTGCCGATGCCGGTACGCCGGTCAGCCAGATGTTCCCCAGCCTGCGCGGATATGTTGATCTGCCGTTCACTCATCCGGATCAGGCTCGCCTCGAAAAATGTGATCTGGTGTTCTTTGCCACCCCGAACGGTATTGCGATGCAGCAAGTTCGCATGTTGCTGGATGCGGGCGTAAAAGTGATCGATCTTGCCGCGGATTTCCGTCTGCAGGACATTGCCGTATGGGAAAAATGGTACGGCATGAGCCACGCTTGCCCGGACCTGGTTGCCGAAGCGGTGTATGGTTTGCCGGAAGTCAACCGGGCACAGATCAAACAGGCGCGCCTGGTCGCCAATCCGGGCTGCTACCCGACGGCGGTGCAATTGGGCTTCATTCCGCTGCTGGAAGCCGGCGTGATCGAACCGCAAGCTTTGATTGCCGATGCGAAGTCCGGCGTATCCGGTGCCGGGCGCAAGGCGGAAATGTCCATTCTGTTCGCGGAAGCTGCGGATAATTTCAAGGCCTACGGGGTGGCCGGGCATCGCCATCTGCCGGAGATCAGGCAGGGCCTGGCGCGCGTGCTCGGTGAAGAGGTCGGGCTGACTTTTGTGCCGCACCTCACGCCGATGATAAGGGGCATCCATGCCACGCTTTACGGCAGGCTGACGCGCGAGGTTGACCTGCAGTCGCTGTTCGAGCGGCGTTATGCAGGCGAACCTTTCGTGGATGTAATGCCGGCCGGCAGTCTTCCCGAGACACGCTCGGTACGCGGTGCAAACCACTGTAGAATCGCGGTATACAGACCCCAAGGCGGAGATACGGTGGTAGTATTGTCAGTTATTGATAATCTGGTCAAGGGAGCAGCAGGCCAGGCTGTCCAAAACATGAACATCATGTTCGGGTTGCCGGAAGCAACCGCATTGAACAATCTTCCTTTGTTACCCTGAAATGTGGCGCGGAGTCGAACGAAGGGTCAATCGCAGATTCAGCATTTCCGCACGGAAACTGGCGGTGCGCCCCCACATTCCATGGTATCTGCGCTGGGGCATGGTGCTGCCGTTCGTGTTTGCGGCGGCCGCGCTGGCGTGGTGGGCATACGGCAATGGCCTGGAGCTGGCCGGTTTTCACCGCGGTCAGACGGAGCAGGAATTGTCCCGATTGAACGATCAGCTTGCCAAATTGCTGGCGGAAAATGAGCGACTCAGCGATAAAGTCGCAAAATATGAAAGCGATATCCAGATCGAGCAGGCCAGCAACCAGGCGACGGTCGAGCAGCTGAAAAACATGACGGATGAAAATGCCCGTCTTCAGGAAGACTTGGTGTTTTTTCAGAATCTTACCGCGGCGAACGGCAAGGCGGGCGAAATGGGGGTTCATCGTTTAACGCTGGAGCGGGACAAGATGCCGGGCGAATACAACCTGCGCATGTTGCTGGTGCAAAGCGGAGAGCGCGCCAAAATGTTTGTCGGAAGCTATCAGCTGGTCGCTACAGTAGTGGAAAACGGGAAGAGCACCACCCATGTATTCCCACAAGATGAATCAGGGAATGCACAATTCAAGCTCAGCTTCAGGTATTATCGGCGTGTCGAACAGAGCATCCAGTTGCCGCCCGACGCGCAATTGGAAAGCGTGCAAGTGCGTATATTCGAGCAAGGCTCAACCGAGCCCAAGGTGAGGCAAAGTGTGAGTCTCCCATTAATTCAAGGAGTGAATAATGTTCAGTAAAAAACACAGCAAACCACAAACCCAGATCGATTCACTGATCGGTGCTGGAACCTCCATTGACGGGGATTTGAGTTTCAGCGGCGGAATGCGCATCGACGGTCAGGTCAACGGCAATGTCGTTGCCGCGCAGGGCAAGCCGAGTACGCTGGTATTGAGCGAGCACGCACGGGTGAACGGCGAGGTCAATGTCACTCATCTGGTGATTAATGGCGCAATCAACGGTCCGGTATTTGCCAGCGAATATATGGAACTCCAGAGCAAAGCCAAGGTCAACGGTGACGTGCACTACACAACGCTGGAAATCCAACTGGGCGCAATCGTCGAAGGCCGCCTGATACACAGCAGTACGGCAGCACAGGACAAAGTGGTGGCGTTCAAATCGAATACTGGCGAGTTTAAAGCAAGTAGTGGCGAATAATTTTTTAAGGAGTATGAAATGAATGCAATGACCGAAGTGCAAGATCCGCTGTTGTTCACCGACAATGCGGCCAACAAGGTAAAGCAATTGATCGAAGAAGAGGGTAATGCTGACCTCAAGCTGCGCGTGTTTGTCAGCGGCGGCGGCTGTTCGGGTTTTCAGTACGGATTCACATTCGATGAAGTAACCAACGAAGACGACACCGTGATGAGCAAAAACGGCGTGCAATTGCTGATCGACCCGATGAGCTTCCAGTATCTGGTCGGTGCGGAAATCGATTATCAGGAAGGTTTGGAAGGCGCGCAGTTCGTCATCAAGAACCCGAATGCGACGACCACCTGCGGTTGCGGATCTTCTTTTTCTGCCTGAGGAAACAACCGTCAATCTCGGTAGGGCGTGGAAACACGGGGCGCAGCGCGCCCCGTGTTTTTGTGTAGGAGGCTGGATCAGTGCACTCTAGAGGCCGCTGAGCACCTTGATGTGAGTCAGCGCGCTGCGGGCCAGCGCATGCAGTTCGTAACCGCCTTCCAGCGCCGACACGATACGCCCGTGCGCGTATTTTCCCGCAATATCCTTTAAAACCTCCGTCACCCACGCATAATCTGGCTCGGTCAGATTCAGCATGGCCATGTCATCGTCGCGGTGTGCGTCGAATCCGGCCGAGACCAGCAGTAACTCGGGCTTGAAACTTTCCAGCGCAGGCAGCCAGTACCGGGTGACGGCGGCACGGAACTCTTCTCCGCCTGTCCCGGCCGGTAGCGGCACATTGATGATATGGTCGTTGCCGCTATCGGCTCCGTAGTATGGATAAAACGGATGCTGGAAAGTGGAACACAGCATGACGCGCGGGTCGTCGTGAAAAATGGTTTCCGTGCCGTTGCCGTGATGAACGTCGAAATCCGCTATCGCCACACGCTGCAAACCGTGTTGTGACAGTGCATGCGCCACGCCGACCGCGACATTGTTGAAAATGCAAAATCCCATGGCGCGGGCGCGTCCGGCGTGGTGTCCGGGCGGGCGGACGTTGCAGAACGCATTCTCAACCTTTCCGGCCATCACCAGATCGACGCCCAGCACCACAGCTCCCGCAGCGCGCAGCGCCGCCTGATAACTGAACGGATTCAGCGCGGTGTCACCATCTAGATGCACGATACCCTGCAGCGGCACGCTGGACTCGATCGAGGCTATATAGGCCTCATCATGTACACGCAACAACTGTTCGCGGCTTGCCGCAGGCGCATCATGGTGCTGCAGATAGTTCAACAACCCGGACGCGATCAGCTGGTCTTCAATGGCATGGATGCGTGCCGGAGATTCCGGATGATGTGCGCCCATGTCATGTTTGAGACAGAGCGGATGGCTGATATAAGCTGTTTGCATGGCAGGGGGTTGACATTAGTACAGTGCTATCATAACAAACAAGTATTCAAACAGAAGGAAATGTCATGGGTAAGCACTACCTCAGCACCTTGTTTGCACCGAAGTCTGTTGCCGTATTCGGCGCGAGTGACAGACCCGATTCGGTCGGCCAGATTGTGTTCCAGAATATGCTGGGAAGCGGTTTTACGGGTTCACTTTATCCAATCAACTCAAAACACCCGGAGGTGCAAGGCAAGCGCGCTTACGCCTCCATCGCCGACATCGCCGAACCGGTTGAGCTGGTAGTCATCGCCACACCGCCGCAGACCGTGCCGGGTATCATCGAAAGCTGCGGAATTCACGGTGTGAAAGCGGCGGTCATCATCACTGCCGGTTTCGGCGAGGCCGGTCAAACAGGGGAAACGCTGGAAAGAGCGTTGCTGGAAACGGCGCGCCGCTATGGAATCCGCCTGATCGGCCCGAACTGCCTTGGCATCATGCGCCCGTCCATCGGTTTGAATGCCACTTTCAACAAGGGCGGCGCAAACAGCGGAAATATCGCTTTCATTTCGCAGTCCGGCGCATTGTGTACCGCGATTCTGGATTGGGCGCAGCACAACGATGTGGGCTTCTCCAGTGTCGTGTCCATGGGCTCGTCAACCGATGTGGATTTCGGCGAGATTCTCGATTATCTGGTGTCGGATGCCAACACCCACAGCATCCTGATGTATATCGAAGGCATACGCAATGCGCGCAGATTCATGAGCGCGCTGCGTGCCGCTGCCCGCTTCAAACCGGTGATCCTGGTCAAGGTTGGCCGCCATGAGGCCGGCTCCAGGGCCGCGCTGTCGCATACCGCGTCGCTGGTCGGCGCGGACGATGTTTTCGACGCGGCGGTCAGTCGTGCCGGCGTGGTGCGGGTGCAAACCATCACGCAACTGTTCACTGCCGCCAAGGCATTGTCGTGCGGTTTCCGCCCGGTCGGCAACCGCCTCGCCGTCGTCACCAATGGCGGCGGCCCCGGGGTGATGGCTGCCGATCGTGCCGCCGACCTCGGGGTAACGATGGCCACATTGTCGGAGGCCACGATCGCCTATCTCGACCAGCACCTTCCGCCGAACTGGCCGCACGGCAATCCGGTCGACATCATCGGCGATGCCCAGGCGGATAGGTACCATCATGCCGTCAAAGCCTGCCTGGAAGACGACAACGTGGATGGCGTTCTGGCGATACTCACCCCGCAGGCGATGACCAAGCCCCTGGAATCGGCGCAGGTGATGATCGAACTTGCCAACACGCACAGCAAACCGCTGTTGACCTGCTGGATGGGCGATACGCAGGTCGCCGAAGCGCGCCAGGCTTTTGCCAGGGCGCACAAGCCTCACTTCCGCACGCCGGAACCGGCAGTCGAAGTGTTCTCCCACCTTTCCGCCTACTACCGCAACCAGAAACTATTGATGCAAATGCCCGGCCCCTCCTCGCACCACGTCGAACCGGATGTGGAAAGCGCGCGGATGATCATCGAAGGCGCGATGCAGGAACACCGCAAGGTGCTCACGGAAATGGAATCCAAAGCCTTGTTGTCGGCTTTCCATATTCCGGTCGCAAATACGCTGATCGCCCATTCGCCCAACGAGGCGCTGCTGATCGCGCAGCAACTGGGGTTTCCGGTTGCGATGAAAGTGAATTCGCCCGATATCACGCATAAGAGCGATGCCGGCGGCGTGCTGCTTAATTTGAACAGTGCCCACCAGGTTCGCGCCGCCTACCAGCACCTGCTCGAAAGCGTCCAGCATTACCGGCCAGATGCCCGGATGGACGGCGTTTCCATCGAGCCGATGATCGTCAAGCCGAATGGCCGCGAGCTGATGATAGGCGTGACCAGCGATCCGGTGTTCGGGCCGGTGATCACGTTCGGCGCGGGCGGGACGGCGGTCGAGGTAATGGGCGACCGTGCGGTCAGCCTGCCGCCGCTGAATCGCTTCCTGGTCGGGGAATTGATCCGCGAAACGCGCGTCGCAAAGATGCTGGGTTCGTTCCGCAACATGGCGCCGGTTAATATCGACGCACTGGAGGACGTGCTGTTGCGCGTGTCGGAAATGGCCTGCGAACTGCCCTTGCTCAAGGAAATGGACATCAACCCGCTGATCCTCGACGAAAACGGCGCGCTGGCCGCCGACGC
Source organism: uncultured beta proteobacterium (assembly GCA_963757485.1). Taxonomy (GTDB): domain Bacteria; phylum Pseudomonadota; class Gammaproteobacteria; order Burkholderiales; family Gallionellaceae; genus Gallionella. The sequence goes on along the minus strand of CAVWTZ010000094.1, from coordinate 4,635 downwards.
GCGTGTCGTGGTGGAATACCGCCAGCCCAGCGCCGAACGCTACGCGCATATGGCGATACACCCGTACCCGACCCACTTGGTCAGCCAGTGGCAGCTCGCCGATGGCACAGACATCACCATACGCCCGATTCGCCCCGAGGATGCGGAACTGGTGCAGGCATTCGTGCGCGGCTTGTCTGAAGAATCGAAATACTTCCGCTTCATGAACAGCATGCAGGAACTCACCGAAACAATGCTGGTGCGTTTTACCCAGATCGATTACAGCACAGAGATGGCCCTGATCGCGGTGACGGTCCAACACGAGAAGGAAATCGAGATCGGCGTCGCGCGCTTTGCCATCAATCCGGATGGGGACTCCTGCGAATTCGCGCTGGTGGTGGCAGACAACTTGCAGGGTAAAGGGTTGGGGCAAAAACTCATGGTTTCGCTGATGGAAGCTGCCCGTGAAAAAGGTCTGAATTCGATAGAGGGCGAGGTGTTAAGCAACAATCACAACATGATCAAGCTCATGACCCGCCTGGGATTCACCATCAAAACCAGCGAAGAGGACCAAAGCATCATAAAGGTAACCAAGGATTTGTAACGCGATATACCGTTCGGTGTCTGAAAAGCCGCTGTTCTCTAATGGTTGCGATAGACAGCACCCAGTATGCATGGGTGCTTTGCGCCGGTGACCAGAGGCAGGTTGGCCGGCTTGCCGTGGAGGGCTTGTTGCGCCAGCCAGGCAAAGGCGATTGCTTCAAGATAATCGCTATCCACTCCGAGGGCAGCGGTCGTTGCTACGCTGCTGTTGGGTAGCAACGCGGCCAAACGGTTGCGCATGGTCTGATTGTGTGCGCCGCCGCCGCATAAATACACTTCTGTTGCACCCGGACAATAAGTCTGGATGGCCAGCGCGATGCCGCGGCAAGTCAGTTCCAGCAGGGTGGCCTGCACGTTTGCTGCAGCTTCAGTGCCTTGCAGTTTTTTTTGCAGCCAATCCATGTTGAACAGATCTCGCCCGCTGCTTTTGGGGGGCGGCAAAGAGAAGTATGGATCGGCGAGCAAGTGTTCCAGCAGTGCGGGCATCACTTTTCCCGACGCCGCCCATGCGCCGCTATCATCATAGGGCTTGCCGAGATGGCGCATGCACCAGGCGTCCATCAGCAGGTTGCCGGGACCGCAGTCGAAGCCTGTTGTCGGCTTGCCCGGAGCCAAGTCTGATATGTTGCTGATGCCGCCGATGTTGACGATGACGCGATGGATGTCCGGATGGCGCAGCGCATGATCGTGAAACGCCGGAACCAGCGGTGCGCCTTGTCCGCCTGCGGCGATGTCGCGGCTGCGGAAATCGCTGACCACGGTGATACCGGTCAGTTCAGCAAGTAGTGCCGCGTTGCCAATCTGCAACGAATAACCGTGCTCGGGACAGTGGCGGATGGTTTGGCCGTGGCAACCGACCGCTTTGACTGGCTGATTCGATGATTTGGCTTCAACGAGCAAGGGCGCAACCGCCGCGGCATACATTCGTGCCAGTTGATTTCCTATGACTTGTGCCCGATGCAATTCGTTGTGGGCTGGCCGATGCAACGCAAGCAAAGCAATTTTAAGCTCATCGTCAAAGGGCAGATAGTGTCGGGCGAGTTGCCGCGGTTTGGGTCGGCTTAAATCCACCAGGACGGCGTCTATTCCGTCCAGGCTGGTTCCGGACATCAACCCGATGTATAGCTCAGGCTGTGACACGGGCAAATGATCAGTCGAGCTGCGCGAGATTGGTGTTGCGCAGCAGGTTCAGGCGCGCAACCAGGTCTTTCGCCACGGGTTGAAACGCGGCGAGGTCGGCACTGTCGATGGGTTTGGCATCGGGCAACGCAACATGCAGCGGGTCGCGTTGCTGGCCGTCTACCCTGAATTCATAATGCAGGTGAGGTCCGGTTGCCAGTCCGGTCATGCCGACGTAACCGATCACTTCGCCCTGTGTAACTGCCTGGCCCTTGTGCAGACCCTTGGCGAAGCGCGACAAGTGGCCGTAGACCGTGGTGTAGCGGCCCTGATGGTTAACCATGATGACGTTGCCGTACCCGCCTTCTCTTCCAACCACGGCAACGATGCCGTCCGCGGTCACTTTGACCGGAGTGCCCATGGGCGCCGCGAAATCGGTACCCTTGTGCGAGCGCCATTTTTTGAGTATCGGATGAAATCGAGAAAGGGAAAACCTTGAGCTCACCCGCGAGTACGCGATGGGTGACCGCAGAAAGGCTTTATGCACGCTCCTGCCATCCGGGGTGAAATAATCGCCGTGCTGCGCATCCTTCTGGAAATACAAGGCGCGGTACGTATGGCTCTGATTGATGAATTCGGCAGCCTGTATGCGGCCCATGTGCAGCAATGCGCCGTTGCTGTAGGTCATTTCATAAACCACGGTGAATCTGTCGCCTTTGCGCAGATCGTGGTGGAAATCGATGTCGCCGCTGAAAAGATCGCTCAATTGGTCGGCCGCGGCATCAGGCAAGCCTGCCGCATCGGTGGCGGCATACAGGTTGGTTTTGATTTCGCCGGTGCGCACAAACAGGCGAGTCTCCAGCTGAGCGGGCAAAGTTTTTGTCTGGAATCCGCCGCCCTGTTTATCTATCAATATCTGCGCACTGTCGTTGTCGAGATAGCGCAATGCGATCAAATCGCCTGCGGCTGTGGTTTCGGCTTGCACTTCGGTGCCGACGGGCAATTTGCGGAAAGATGCGGCCTCGGCGGATTCGCGCAGATAATCGCCGGCGGCCGAATCTTCAATGCTCAGGCGTCGCAACAACTCATCCACGGTGTCACCGCGTTGCACGCGTTCGCTGCGCCAGTAATCGGCAACCGTTTTGTGAACGGCGACTTTGGGTAATGCAACATTTTCGATGTCAACTTTGTTCGAAGCCAAATCAAAATCGCTTTGCGGAACCAGACCGAAAGCGGTGACTACGCCCAGTAACGGCAGTGTGGACAGGGCCACGAACCAGCGCAGCTTTTTTTTGTTTTCCGGCATTTTGCGTTCTTGTCCGGACGGGTTTTGGGTTAACATTCATGCCTCCTTGAGTGCTCTGCTTTGTTCTGACAACGGGATACGTTCATAAACGGAGCGGACTTTACCAGAAAGAGATGTCACCTCAAAACTGAACTGATGGGTGGCAAAACCGGGCCGATGAATGGTTGGCGGGGCTGGAATGCACGGTTTGCCGGCATTTCAGCGTTCGATTTGATGAAGAGTGATGACTGAAACGACAAGCCCAGAAATGAAGCACACGGAAATGACACACGCGCTGCGCGCAAATAAAGCGCGGCGCTCACGAGCTGCTGCTTGAGGACGAATTGAAGCAGAAACTCGCGCAGGGGCGCCCGCTGCGCGTCAAGGCGGGCTTTGATCCGACCGCGCCGGATCTGCATCTCGGCCATACCGTGTTGCTCAACAAGATGCGTCAGTTCCAGGACCTCGGCCATCACGCGCTGTTTCTGATCGGCGACTTCACCGGCATGATCGGCGACCCCAGCGGAAAAAATACCACGCGCCCACCGTTGTCGCGGGAGCAGGTGCTGGAAAACGCCCAGTCCTATCGCGATCAGGTATTCAAAGTGCTGGATCCGGAAAAAACCGAAATCGTGTTCAACTCCGTCTGGATGGATCAATTCAGCGCGGTGGATTTGATCAAACTGGCGGCCACGCACACTGTTGCGCAGATGCTGGAGCGCGATGATTTTTCCAAGCGTTACAAGGGCAACCAGCCGATCGCGATCCACGAATTCATCTATCCGCTGGTGCAGGGCTATGACTCCGTAGCGCTCAAGGCAGATATCGAACTGGGCGGCACCGACCAAAAATTTAACCTGCTGATGGGACGCGAGTTGCAGAAGCATTATGGCCAGCCGTCGCAATGTGTGCTCACGATGCCGCTGCTGGAAGGCCTGGACGGCGTAAACAAAATGTCCAAATCGATGGGCAATTACATCGGTATCACCGAAGCGCCGCAGGATATGTTCGGCAAGTTGATGTCGATTTCCGATGCGTTGATGTGGAAGTATCTGGAGTTGTTGTCGTTCCGCAATCTGGACGAGATCGCCGGTTGGCGCGCGGAAGTGGCCTCGGGGCGGAATCCGCGCGACATCAAGGTGTTGCTGGCGCAGGAGATCGTGGCGCGCTTCCACACCCGGCAGGCCGCTGAAGCTGCCCTGGCGGAATTCGAAGCACGCTTCCGCCAGCGCGTGCTGCCGGATGACATGCCGGAAGTCAATGTTTCCGCGCCTGGCGGCAGCATAGTTGTGCCGCAACTGCTCAAGCAGGCCGGCCTAGTGGACGGGACATCCGAAGCGATGCGCATGATCCAGCAAGGCGCGGTCAAACTGGACGGCGAGCGTATCACTGACAAGTCGGTGGTGGTCAAAGCGGGTGCGGTGGTTGTGGCGCAGGTTGGCAAGCGCAAATTCGCCCGAGTGACGGTTAATTAGCGCAAGTCTCATATGACCATTCAAGTGTGCAAGCCGAAAACTTAATGGGATGACAGTGTTAAAGAAACTCGGTAAATATGAAATCAGGCGCGAGCTTGGCAGAGGTGCCATGGGCATTGTCTATGAGGGCTTCGACCCCTTTATTGAGCGCACCGTTGCCATCAAATCGGTTCT
>CAVWTZ010000093.1:0-28469 GCA_963757485.1 uncultured beta proteobacterium | reverse complement strand
TGCCCGCCGGGTTCGCGTTTGCGGCTGACCCGGAACCAGCCCAGGTAAAGGCCCAAACGCAAAAGCAAGAACAAATCTACGGCAGCCAACTGATGACGCGACACGAGCGCGCCGAATATCGCGCCAAAATGCGTGCAGCGAAGACCGCCAAAGAGCGGGAGCATATCCGCAAGAAGCATCACGAACAGATGAAAGAACGGGCCAAGGCGCGTGGTGTGACACTGCCTGATGAGCCGCCTGCCAGAGGGGGCGGCATGGGTCCCGGGGGTCGCGGCATGGGTCCCGGGGGTCGCGGCATGGGTCCGGGGGGCGGTGGAATGGGTCCGGGGGGTGGCGGTATGGGTCCCGGGGGCGGTCGCTGATCCCAGACATCGCCTAACATGCGTTCGACAGGGGCGCGCCCCTTGCTCTTACCCTAGCCATAATGAAGGGGATCACATGTATTCGGCAACATTCATCTTTGACAAAAAGCAGTACGACGAAGAGTTTTACAAACTCGACAATGCCATCGCTGAAATTGCAAAACAATCCATTGGCTGCCTCGGTGAAGAGGCATGGCAAAATCCCGAGACCGGCCGCATTGCAGATGTGTACTACTGGCAATCGATGGAAGGTCTTCAGGAGCTTATTAAACATCCCAGCCATATAGAAGCAAAAGCCGCTCAGTCCAACTGGCTTAATGGGTATCAAGTTGTCATTTCACAGGTTATTCGTGCGTATGGCGATGGCGCATTTCCGCATCCAGCAGCATCGTTCTCGAATGGCTGACGTGCCGTTCGAACACGACGCCGCAAAAGCGCGGTGCCCCTCAACTTTACGTCAGCCACTTAACCTCGCTCAATTCCCAATGCCCTGCACCCAACAACACGACAAGCTCATCGGGAGCAACGGCGAAGTTCTCGATCGTTGGCCTCAAGCGTTCTGGTATCCGGCACCAGAGCGAGTTACATACACACGCGGTGAGGGGCTACACAACTTCCAATCACCCATACTGGGCTCTTGCCTGATGTTGAACTGGCTGTGGACTCAAGTCGCAACCCCAGCCAATTTCCCTTGGTTGCCAAGCTCCAACGCCGCGCTCAAGCGGGACGCAGCCAGCCCTATGTTGGACAGCACATGGCAAGCCGAGATAATGATAAGCTTGCAAGCTCTTCGAAGGAGGATCAGCGATGACAAACATAGCCAAGTTACGAGACTTCATACAGTCCTTCACCCATGTTATCGAACAACACCGCAACGATGAGGAGCGCATTTTCGCGGATGGGAAGAAGCTGCTGTCTGCGCTGATCGCACACGACGACTGGCTGCCGGACGAGTTTGCCCAACCGGATCCGGAACGGTATCAGCAGTACCTGCTGTATTGCGACCCGATGGAGCGCTTCTCCGTCGTCAGTTTCGTATGGGGGCCGGGCCAGACCACCCCGGTACATGACCACACGGTGTGGGGTATGGTCGGCATCCTGCGCGGTGCGGAAACCTGCGAGGAATTCCAAACGGAACCCGCATCCGGCCGCTTGCGTGCAACGGGATCGCACCACCTGCCATGCGGCAGCATCGACCTGGTATCGCCGCGCATCGGGGATGTCCACAGGGTGTCGAACGCGCTCGCCGATCGCGCGTCGGTCAGCATACACGTCTACGGCGCGAACATCGGTGCGGTGAAACGCCATGTCTATGATCCGGATACCGGCCGCAGCACGACCTTTATCTCCGGATATTCAAAAGACGTGACGCCGAATATCTAGGATCGCTCGGCCGAGCGGGCAGCCGTCGGCTGACAGATTGCCGGGCCGCAACAGGATTGCGCGCGCATCGCTGAATGAAAGGAGGTGTCACCATGACCACCAACACCGTCCGGATGCACCGGGTGCTCCGTGCACCACCGGAAAGGATCTACCGCGCCTTTCTCGATGCCGACGCGATGGCCAAGTGGCTCCCGCCACACGGCTTTACCGGCAAGGTCTACCATCTTGATGCGAGAGTTGGCGGCACCTACCAGATGTCGTTCACGAACTTCTGCAACGGCCGCAGCCACTCGTTTGGCGGAACTTTCCTGGAACTGGTGCCCAACGAACGTATCCGCCACACCGACACGTTCGACGATCCGAACCTGCCCGGCGTGATGCAGACGACAATCGCGCTGCAAAACGTGTCCTGCGGAACCGAGCTGACGGTGGTGCAGGAAGGGATACCCGGCGCGATCCCGACCGAGGCATGCTACCTCGGCTGGCAGGAATCGCTCATGCTGCTCGCGCAACTCGTCGAAGCCGATATCCCCGGGTAAGCGATTGACGCCTGATTCAAAGATAGGGCAGCATGATAAACGGATGACGCAGAAAAAGGAGAAGACAGTGCCCAGGCTTCGTGTACAGAGCTTTTCGATTTCGCTTGACGGCTACGGCGCGGGGCCGGATCAGGACCTGGATAATCCGCTTGGTGTCGGCGGCCTCGCGCTGCACGAATGGGCCTTCCCCACCCGCACCTTCCAGCGCATGCACGGCAACGGGGATGGTACGACCGGCATCGACGATGACTTTGCCGCGCGCGGATTCGCCAACATCGGCGCATGGATCATGGGCCGCAACATGTTCGGCCCGGTGCGCGGCCCCTGGCCCGACGAAAACTGGAAGGGCTGGTGGGGCGACACACCGCCGTACCACACCCCGGTATTCGTCCTTACCCACCGCGCCCGCGACTCGATCGCGATGAATGGCGGCACCACGTTCCACTTCGTCACCGACGGGATACACAGCGCACTGGAGCGCGCCACCGCCGCCGCCAATGGGCAGGATGTCCGCCTTGGCGGCGGCGTCGCAACCATCCGGGAATATTTGCGCGCCGGCCTGGTGGACGAGTTGCACCTCGCTATCGTCCCCATTCCGCTTGGCTCGGGGGAAAGCCTGTTCGACGGTATCGATATGCTGGGGCTGGGCTACCGGTACACGGAACATGTGACCACGCAGCAGGCCACCCACGTCGTGCTGAACAGGGACCGCTGAATGTCGATGCGATCTGGCCGGCCGGGAAGCCGTGCTGTCTTCAAGGCGGTTCGCGTCACCCTTTGCAGTGCCGCCGTGGTTGCCGGGCTTGCCGCCATGCCTGTCGCGTACGCGGATGACGCAAATGGTTTCGGCAGCCGCCTGCAGGCCTTCCGGGAGATGAGGGCAAACAAGCGGGAAAACGATGCGCCCAGGGTCAGCGAGGAAGATCTGGGCGCGCATACGCAAAATGTGCTCCGGGACCGGTTCGACGGGCGCGACATGATCCTTTATGTCCCCACTGTGCTTCCGCCGCCGGGGCAGCGCGCCATGGTCGTTGCGCTGCACGGGGGCGGCGGCAATGCGCAGTTCATCAAGGACCACCTGAACATGGACGGAGTTGCCGAACGGAACGGCTTCATCGTCGCGTACCTGAACGGTTCGGGTGCCGGGACCATGCTGCCGGGCAGGATGAAGGCATGGAACGCGGGAAACGGGTGTTGCGGCGAACCCTACAGGACCAGGGTGGATGATGTCGGCTATATCACCGGTGCGGTGCATTATCTTGCCCGGAAATGCGGCATCGATCCGAACCGGGTATTCGGTATCGGCCATTCCAACGGCGCGATGATGACGGAGACGCTGATCTGCGAAACCGGCTTGTATCGATCCGCGATCGCGCTTGCCGGCAGCCTGATGGCGGAGGCGGATTCCTGTCCCGCCGCGCGGGGAAGAACCATACTCCGCCATCCACGGCATGGAAGACGCGAACGTCCCGCCCGGCGGCGGCAAGGGCAGCAAAGGGGTGACCCATATCGATTACAAATCCGAGGCAAACTCCAAATCGATGTTCGAACGGTCGGGTGGAACGTATCTCATCGAGTGGCTGCCGGACACCGACCACAACCTCGAACACATCGGTGCCACGATACAAAAAACCGAAGGTATCAGTCTGGCCGAAAAGGCGGCGCGCTTCTTCGGGCTCGTGCCGGACAAATAATCCCGCACCCCGGTACCTCCCCGGCGCCGGCCCGTCACGGCGGTGGCGTGACCCTCAACAGGTTTCCAGCACAACGAACGCGACGACCAGGTTGCGCTCGTCGCTGATGGAAAGATGGCGGCCGGCGATGCCAAGCTGTGCCAGATGCGCGCTCAACACATGGTCGAATTCCAGCATCGGTTTGCCAAGGCCGTCATGGGTGATGCTGATGCGGCGCAGACTGACCGGATCGCGCAGTCCGCTGCCGACCGCCTTGGCGAGGGCTTCCTTGGCCGCGAAGCGCTTGGCGACAAGCCGCGCGGGATCGGCGTGGCTGCGGAATTCCGGCAACTCGCGCTCGCTCAGCATATGCGCGGCAACACGGTCACCATAGCGCGCCAACATTTTCTCGAAGCGCGCGAGTTCGACGATATCCGTGCCGACACCAAAGATCACTGCTGTCCCGCCAGCAACGCCTTCATTTTCCCGATCGCCGCTTCCAGCCCGATGAACAGCGCTTCGGAGATGATCGCATGGCCGATGTTGAGTTCCTCCAGATGGGGTATTTCGACGATGGGCTGCACGTTGTGGTAGTTCAGTCCATGCCCGGCATTCACCTGCAGGCCTTGCGCATGGGCGTGTTCCGCCGCGATGCGGATGCGCTCCAGTTCATGCCGGCACGCTGACACGCTGTCCGCATCGGCATATTTGCCGGTGTGCAATTCCACCACCGGCGCACCGGTGCGGCGCGCCGCGTCGATCTGCTTTGCATCCGGATCGATAAACAGCGACACGCGGATGCCGGCTTCGGCACAGCGCGCGCAGGCTGCCTTGATGTTGTCGAAATAGCGCACCACGTCAAGTCCGCCTTCGGTGGTCAGCTCTTCGCGGCGTTCCGGCACCAGACACAAATCGTGCGGCCTGGTGCGCACCGCGATGGCTATCATTTCATCAGTGACGGCACTTTCCAGATTCATGCGCGTTTGCAGCATGTCGCGCAGCACCTCCACATCGCGATCCTGGATATGGCGGCGGTCTTCGCGCAGGTGCAGCGTGATCGCATCAACGCCTGCGGATTCCGCCAGCAGCGCGGCGCGCACCACATTGGGATAACGCGCGCCGCGCACCTGGCGCAGCGTGGCGACATGGTCGATGTTGAGTCCTAATTTGATCATAATTTCTGTAACTCCTTAATCAATTCCCTGGTATGCAATATCTTGCCGCCGAGATGATGGTTGAGCAACATGCGCATCAGCTGCTTGCTCTGTTGCGCGGTTACAGGGTCGGTATACTCATCCGCCGCCATGTCCAGCAGCGTCTTGCCGAGCACCAGAAATCCGCTGCTGTCGGCCCCGTCGTCCGGCAGGGCACCCCGCTCCACGGCATAACGATAGCAGAGTTCCGCCTGTATCGCCTTGGCGCTGCCGGCTTCACGATCCAGCACCGGCGCATACCCCAGTTCCTGGAGCAGGTGCTTTTCAAAGCAGCGCAGCGTCGCGGCATGGTCGCCTTCGTGCGCGAGGCGGTACAGGGTGGCGCGGTAATAGTCGAACAATTGCTGATGCGGATCGTCTCGTGCCAGCAGGTTGAGCAGCAGCTCGTTCAGGTAGAACCCGCACATCAAAGCCGTGCCCTGCAGATAGGGCTGCCCGCCCTGCCATTCCGCGCTGTGCAAAGTGCGCACTTCACCCTTGCCGAACCAGCTTAACAGCAAAGGCTGGAAATTCATCAGCACGCCGCGCAGAACCGACCTGGGACGCCGCGCCCCGCGCGCTACCATCGCCACCCGCCCATGCCGCCGGCTGAACACATCCAGTATCAGGCTGGTTTCGCGAAACGGGTAGCTGTGCAGCACGAACGCGGGTTCATCCTGTTGTTTGTTGCGGTCCGCTGCGGTCATGCGCATGCCTTGGTCATCAGTCAACCGGGATCATTCGCAACGCGCGGCTATTCATAGCCCAGGCTGCGCAACACGCGTTCGTCATCCGCCCAGCCGCTGCGCAATTTGACGAACACCTCGAGGAACACCTTGCCGTCGAACAGCTTTTCCATATCCAGCCGCGCCTGGGTCGCGATCTCCTTGAGCTTCTCGCCTTTTTTGCCGATCAGCATCGCCTTGTGCGCTTCCCGATCAACCAGGATCGCGGCATGGATGCGGCGCAGCCTGCCTTCCATCTTGAATTGCTCGATCACCACGCTGGTCGAGTATGGCAGCTCGTCCCCGGTGTAGCGGAATATTTTTTCGCGCAATATTTCCGCGGCCAGGAATCGTTCGCTGCGGTCGGTGATGTCGTCCTTGTCATAGATCAGTTCGCCCTTCGGCAGATGGCCGCGAATGGCATCCCGCAGTTCCTCGAGCTTGCTGCCGAGTTTGGCGCTGACCGGCACGATAGCGGCGAATTTGAAATCCTGCGCGACACGCTCGGCAAAGGAGAACAGCTGGCCCTTGTCGGCAACCTCGTCGATCTTGTTTATCACCAGCAATACCGGGCGGTTGTCCGGCAGCAGCTTGAGCACTTCCTGGTCGCGCTCGTCGTAGCGCAAAGCTTCCAGCACGTACAGCACCACCTGCACGTCGCGCAGGCTGCTGGTCACCACGCGATTCATGCCGCGGTTCAGCGCATTGAGATGTTTGGTCTGAAAACCCGGGGTATCGACAAACACGAACTGGCCGCGTTCATCGGTGTAGATGCCGTGGATGCGATGGCGCGTGGTCTGAGCCTTGCGCGAGGTGATGCTGATCTTCTGCCCGATCAGGTGGTTGAGCAGCGTGGATTTGCCCACATTGGGCCGGCCGACGATGGTGATGAAGCCACTGCGAAAATCATTGGATTGTTGCTGTTCTGTCATGTTGTGGCCTGCACTTGCAGGTAGGCCGCTTGCGCAGCCTGTTGTTCCGCGTTGCGCCTGTTGGTTCCGATGCCGCGGGCGGAAATTCTCAAGGACGGGATCGCGCACTCCACCTGAAAGGATTGCTCGTGTGCTTCGCCCTGCATCGCAATGATGGTGTAGCTCGGCAATGGAATACGCCTGCCCTGCAGGTATTCCTGCAACCGTGTTTTGGCATCCTTGCCCTGCGCCTGCACATCGATCTTTTCGAGATAAGGGACATACAATTTCAACACGGCCTGCTCTGCCTCATTGAAGCCCGAATCCAGCATGATTGCGCCGCACAGCGCTTCAAATGCATCCGCCAATATCGACGGGCGACGAAAGCCGCCGCTTTTGAGCTCGCCCTCGCCCAGCCTTAAATGACTGCCGAGATCGAGTTGCTGCGCAAGGGTCGCGAGCGTCTCCTCCCTGACCAGATGGGAGCGCAACCGCGATAACTCGCCCTCGCTCAACTGCGGATAATTGCCGTACAGGTATTTTGCAATGACGCAGCCGAGGATGCTGTCGCCCAGAAACTCCATGCGTTCATTGTGCTCGGGCGCATAGCTGCGATGGGTCAGTGCGCGTTGCAGCAATTGCGGTTGCCTGAACACATACCCCAGTTTCTTGTTCAGCGCACTGCTGTGCACGGATTCCTGGGCTCTCCGGCTGACTTTAGTGGGCACTGCTGGGATTGAATTCGAGAAGAAGACTGATATTGCCGGCCACCGGAATCTTGACCGAGTAACTGGCACTCAGCACCGGCCGGCCTCCATCGCTGGAAATGACAATATCACTTGATTTGATCGCGGTAATATCGTCAACCGAAGAGTGCCTGTCAAACGAAACCATAATGTCATGGGGTGACGCATTTTGCATGTTCGGATCATGCGCAATCTCATCGAAGGTACTTTTGATTGTGGCATCCTGAATGTAGGCCGGAATGAGTCTGAACCCGAAGATGGCGCATATCACCAGCAGGAAAGCCGCGAAAATAAACCCGCCAAAACTCATACCCCGTTGTTGTACCGGCATTGCTGTATTCATATTCTCTCCCTGGATCAGTTGATCGACATACCCGTGCGTTTCAAATCAGAAAAATTCATCCAAATAAAAAATGCCTTGCCGACGATCTGGTTATCCGGCACAAAGCCCCAATAGCGGCTGTCGCGGCTGTTGTCGCGATTGTCGCCCATCATGAAGTATTCCCCCTGGAGTACCTTGCAGCGCACCAGGTCGGTATCGTAAGTGCAATTCTCGCGCCCGCTGAATTCGGCGACGGAATTCAGCCGCACCGTCGGCATCAGGGGATTGATCAGCAAGGCATGCCGGTGGTTCCCCAATGTCTCGATGTACTTTTCGGTATGCACAAAGTCCAATCCGTCCTCGACGTAATTATATTCCCCATCCGCCTGCTGAGGCAGCATGACGCCGTTGATCGTCAATACCTTGTTGCGGTATTCGACAGTATCGCCGGGAAGCCCGACCACGCGCTTGATGTAATCCAGCGAGGGGTCTTCGGGGTAGTGGAACACCATCACATCTCCGCGCTGCGGATTGTTGATCTGAATGATCTTCTTGTCGATAATCGGCAGCCGTATACCGTAGGTGAACTTGTTCACCAGAATGAAGTCGCCGACATGCAGGGTCGGGATCATCGAGCCGGACGGTATCTTGAACGGTTCGACCAAAAACGAGCGGATGAAAAATACCACCAGAATGACCGGAAAGAAGCTCTTGGCATATTCCACCCACCAGGGCTCTGCGACCCCGCTCCCGCGCTTGGCGGCCAAAGCAAAGCGATCCAGCAACCAGATGCAGCCGGTGACTACCAGCAACACGAACATTATCAGTGCAAAATCCATTACTTCTCCTTAAAACCAAAAAACTGCAATTCAAGCCACAGAGAACACAGAGATGATGAAGTATCTGAATGTTTTCTCGCGCCAACCTGAAGGTTGCATCAAAATCCTCACCAGCAAACTGTTCTTCCCGGTACAGTCTGTGTTCGGCTGCATTTCCTCCAGGTCAATCATCCACCCGCAGTATTGCCAGAAATGCTTCCTGCGGGATTTCCACGCTGCCTACCTGCTTCATGCGTTTCTTGCCGGCTTTTTGCTTTTCCAGCAGTTTTTTCTTGCGTGAAATATCGCCACCATAACACTTTGCCAATACATTCTTGCGCATCGCCTTGACGTTCTCGCGCGCGATGATGTTCGATCCGATAGTCGCCTGTATCGCGACATCATACATCTGGCGCGGTATGAGTTCACGCATCTTGGCCGCCACTTCACGGCCGCGGTGCTGGCTGTTGGCACGATGCACGATCACCGAAAGCGCATCCACCTTCTCGCCGTTGATCAGCATGTCCACCTTGACCACATCTGCCGCCCGGTATTCCTTGAATTCGTAATCCATCGACGCATAGCCGCGCGATACCGATTTCAGCTTGTCGAAAAAATCCATCACGATTTCCGCCATCGGCATTTCATACACCAGATTCACCTGCTTTCCGTGATAGCTGATGTTGATCTGCGTCCCGCGCTTCTGGGTACACAGCGTGATCACCGAGCCGACATATTCCAGCGGCATGTACAGATTCACCGTGACGATAGGTTCGCGTATCTCCTCGATCTTTGACGGGTCGGGCATCTTGGATGGATTGTCAACAACCAGCACCTTGCCATCGCGCTGCACAACCTCGTAAATCACGGTCGGCGCGGTGGTGATCAAATCCATGTCGAACTCGCGCTCCAGCCGCTCCTGGACGATTTCCATGTGCAGCAATCCGAGAAACCCGCAGCGAAAGCCGAAGCCGAGAGCCTGGGATACTTCCGGCTCGTAACGCAGCGCCGCATCGTTCAACTTGAGCTTTTCCAGAGAGTCGCGCAGCGCTTCATACTGGTTCGACTCCACCGGAAACAACCCGGCAAACACCTGCGGCTGAATTTCCTTGAAGCCTGGCAACGCCTGCTTCGCCGGTTTGGCCAGATGGGTGATCGTGTCGCCCACCTTGGCCGCTTTCAGTTCCTTGACGCCGGCAATAATGAATCCGACTTGGCCTGCGCTCAAGGTTGCGCGGGGTTGCGACTTGGGCGTGAATACACCGATATTTTCGGTCAAATGTTGCGCACCTGTGGCCATGAACAGGATTTTTTCCTTGGGCTTGATCATGCCATTCATCACCCGCACCAGCATCACCACGCCGACGTAATTGTCGAACCACGAATCGATGATCAACGCCTGCAACGGTGCGTCCGGATCTCCCTTCGGAGCGGGTACTTTGACGATCAGCGCTTCCAGTACATCCTGTACGCCTTCACCGGTCTTCGCCGAGCAGCGCACCGCATCATGCGCATCGATCCCGATCACTTCCTCTATTTCCTCGATTGCGTTCTCCGGATTCGCGGAAGGCAAATCGATCTTGTTCAGCACCGGCACCACTTCGACACCCAGATCGAGTGCGGTGTAGCAATTCGCGACGGTCTGCGCCTCGACGCCCTGCGAGGCATCCACCACCAGCAGTGCACCCTCGCAAGCCGACAGCGAGCGCGACACCTCATAGGAAAAATCAACATGCCCCGGGGTGTCGATCAGGTTGAGGTTATATACCTGGCCATCCCGCGCCTTGTAGCTTAGCGTGGCGGTTTGCGCCTTGATGGTAATGCCGCGCTCGCGCTCCAGATCCATCGAATCAAGCACTTGTTCCTCCATCTCGCGGTCGGACAAGCCGCCGCACAGCTGGATGATGCGGTCGGCTAAAGTGGATTTCCCGTGGTCGATATGAGCGATGATGGAAAAGTTGCGGATATGCTGCATAGAATCCAAAATGATTATCCCGTCTGGAGCGGCCATTTCGAGAAGCGCCCAAATTCAAAGGGACGGATTCTAGCCGATTTAAGCGGGGCACGCAGAGCCGAGATTACTTCTCGTCCAGCTTGATCGCGATATAGCTGGCGTTATCGTCTCTCCGCACCAGCAATGCGACATTGCGTCCCTGGGGAACCAGTTTGAGCAATTCGTTCAACTGCGCCAACGAATGAATTTGCACATTGCCGATAGCCAGCAGCACATCGCCCGGTTGCAACCCCGCGGCCAGGGCCGAAGAACCGGTCACGTCCTCGACCAGCAATCCGCCGCTGACTTGCAGTTGCCGGAGCTGATCGGAGCTCAACTCGCTGACCGCAATTCCCATACGAGAAATAATCTCCCCCGAACTATCGGAAGGTTTCCCGGCTGCATGCGCTGGCATGCTGTCATCCGGCATTTCTGCGACCTCGACGGTGACTAGCCCGGACTTGCCTTTGCGCCACAACTCGACGGGCACCCTGGTACCCGGCTTGACCGCAGCGACCATGCGCGGCAAATCCGTGGCATCGTTCACCGGCTTGCCGTCGAATTTGAGGATCACGTCGCTAGCCTGTATGCCCGCCTTGTCGGCCGGACCGTTCTTTTCCACGTTGCTGACCAGCGCCCCGTTCGGGCTGCTCAAGCCGAACGATTCGGCCAGGTGGCGGTTCAACTCCTGTATCGTCACACCGATACGCCCGCGCGTCACCTTGCCGCTGCTGCGCAGCTGGTCGGCAACCTGCATGGCCACATCGATCGGGATCGCGAAGGACAATCCCATCGAACCGCCGGACCGGGTGTAGATTTGCGAGTTGATGCCGACCACTTCCTCGTCCATGTTGAACAGCGGGCCGCCCGAGTTGCCTGGATTGATCGCCACATCCGTCTGTATGAACGGCACCAGATTATCTTGCGGCAAAGATCTGCCCTTGGCACTGACAATACCCGCGGTAACGCTGTTGTCAAAGCCGAATGGCGAACCGATCGCCACCACCCATTCACCCACCTTGAGTTTGTTCGGGTCGCCCAATTTTACGGTCGGCAATCCTTTCGCTTCGATTTTCAGCAACGCCACATCGGTACGGCTGTCCGCCCCGATGACCTTGGCGCTGAATTCACGCTTGTCAGTCAGGCGTACGGTAATTTTTTCGGCATGGTCCACCACATGCGCATTGGTCATGATGTAACCATCTGAACTGATGATAAAACCAGAGCCTAGCGATTGTAATTCCTGATCGCGCGGGATCTGGGGTGCGAAGCGGTGAAAAAATTCGTAGAGAGGATCGTTTTCGGGAATATTAGGCAATCCTTGCATGTTTTGAAAGATTTGCGTCGTGCTGATATTGACTACCGCAGCACCCTGCCTTTCCACCAGATCGGTGAAATCCGGCAATTCCTTGCTGTGCGCCAAGGTACCGCCGATCAAGCCAAAGACCAGCGTCACTCCGAAAAGCAACATTGACTGGTTCGCCAATTTTCTCAGCATGTGCTTCCCCCTCCTCAACAATCGGAACAACACGTCCACCATCAGAAATGATAACCCGGTTCAGGATGCCTGGTTTGCTGAGCCTTCAATCCGGCTCTATACGGCTATTCCCCGCCCCATTGCCGCGCGATATAGGGCAGGGAATGATTTCTGTCCTGATGCAAGGCAATCCATTTGGCGACAATAAAGCCGGCAACCAGACCAAATGTCGCGCCGGCAGCAGCATATCCATCGCGTTGTCCGGGAAGCTCCACCCAGTGACTCCCTAGCATCGCACCGGTTACCAGCAGCAACAACGGCAGCAGATATACCAGACCGATCCCGCGCAACACCGAACCCTCGGCAACCGATACGATGACTTCATCTCCGACGTTGGCATTGATTGGATTATCTACCTGGAATCGGCGAGGTTTGCTGCAAAACAACTGGGACAGCTTGCCTGCCCCGCAACCCTTGCCGCTGCATCGATCGCAACCATTGGCCTGGCTGGCCTGAACGAATGCGTAATGGCCTTCGGTCTGAACAATTACGGCGCGCGTTTCCAGCATGATTACTTGCCGTTGTAGCGGACGGAATCGAGCACCTGCATGACCGTGCGCGGCGGAACTTCGCCCACCACGGTAATCAACTCGTTATCCAGCACCTTGTGATACAGATTGACCGCACCCCGGCTGGACAGCCCGTCTTCATCATCGTCATCCCCGTCATCCGGCTCGATGAAAATGGAAATCGAACTCAAACCGTCTGAAAATACCATTTGCGTCACGGGAGCATGCCTGCCATGCATTTGCCGCTCGATCTCCAGCGTCTTCTTGAAGCCCGAAGGCAGCATATCTGCAACCCAGCCGCTATTGACGGGTTTGATGTCCTTGGGATTTTCCGGGGTGTTTTTTTCCTTGGCCGCCGCCGCATCGCATTCCTTAACCCAGGAGCGATCGATATTCCCGCCTATTTGCAACTGGGTAAAAGCATATTGCTCTGCCACCTTATTGTTGTCTCCCAGCACAGCAGCTTTCAACAGCAATCCCGAATCGGTGTGCACCCATATTTCGTGAGAGTAGCGAAGATTGTCCTGGGGTTGAAACAGAATTACCTGGGTGTTGTACCCCGCCACCCGCTCCATTCCAAGCAGCTTGGCCTTGTAATTGGCCTTCAGCGCGGCCAACTGTTCCGGCAACAAGGACGGGAAGCTGCCGTGCCCGTAATTGCTACCAAGCGGAACCATTTTGTCGTTGACCAAGCCCCAGATCTTGCCATCATGGCTGATGATTTCGCGCTTGGGTCCGTCCAGACTTTCCAGCTTCTCATATTCGCCGTCGGGCTGATAAACGTGAACAATGCTTGACGTCTCGACACGATTATCATATTGATAAACGAATACGCCGCTGTAATCTGTCTGATGCCTGGCAAAAACAACAACCTCCAGCCAATCAAGGCTTGCGGGCAATTCATCCGCATAACAACTGTTGGCAACAACAGCAAGCAACAGCCCACAAAACACAAGCGGCAGCCTTAACACTATCTTCTTCCCGAACTATTTTTCATCTTGGCTATTTTCACCGTTATCTTCACTGGGCCGCATTGTTGCTGTAAGAGACCGTGCGAATGTAGGATGCGCCGCCATTTATATCTGCGCTTGGAGAAAATTCCTGGTGTGCCACCAAATAATCATTGGAGTCCGCCTTGATTTGCATGCTGGCCGGACGAAATGCAGTCTGTTGCATCGCCGATTGCGGGGCCACTTCCGGACTGATCTGCAACGACATCCATGCTACCACTCCGACCGCCGACAGTGAAGCGGCCGCCGACAATGCAATTGTGCGAAATTTCTGCTTTACCGCACGAATGCGCGGCGCCAATACGACAGGTTCATCTTCCATACGCTCACGGACCCTGGCACTCAAACCGCAGTGTATGTGTTCGGGCTGGCGCAGCACATCTCCGATCAAATGATAAATTTCCCAATCGTTGTGTACATCGGAACCCCGTTTGATTTGGTCGATCAGACTATCCGCCTCATCCTCGAACAATTCGCCGTCCATCAATACCGAAACTTTCTGTTTCATCATTACCACCTTTTGCCTTTGCTGGTTTCTAACAACGGGCGCAGATTCTCGGCTACCGCCTCGCGCGCCCTGAAAATTCTGGACCTTACCGTTCCGATCGGGCAATCCATCACAATAGCGATCTCCTCATAACTCAGGCCTTCGATCTCGCGCAAGGTCAATGCACTGCGTAAATCCTCGGGTAATTGCTGCAATGAAGCTTGCACAACACCGACAATCTGTTTGCTCATAAGTTCATTTTCCGGCGTATTTACTTCACGCAACAAGCTGGCTTCTTCAAACGCTTCCGATTCTTCTGCATCAAACGGCGTACTGGTGGGCGCGCGGCGTTTGTTCGCCAACAGGTGATTTTTTGCCGTGTTTATGCCGATGCGATATAACCAGGTGTAAAACGCGCTCTCGCCGCGAAAACCGGGCAAGGCTCGGTATGCCTTGATAAATGCATCCTGCGTAACATCCTCTGCCTCGGCCGGATCACGCACAAAGCGGGAAATGAGCCGCCCCAACTTGCGTTGGTACTTGGTTACCAGCAAATCGAAGGCGTGCTTATCGCCACGCTGAACGCGCTCTACCAACTGCTGATCGACATCCCGGTCTGTCATCCCTGACTATTCCAATTATTATTGTGACTCCACAAGGGCGGGACCGAAAGTTCCGGACACCCGGCGGTGCAAACTACGTCCAGCCTTCGGCTGGAAAGGGATTTGCCTGCCCTGCGCGCCCCTTGCAGGGGCTGTGCAACGTGTTATGCAGCGCAAGTATAACCGCTCCGGCCGTCACTCGTCAGCTATCGGAACACAAGCTGCAACGGGCAGGTCTTGTTGGCCGCCACACGACCCCATATATCTGCCCTGTTGCCATGTCGCCTGTCTGCTATAGTCTTGATTCAAATCCATACACTGGGAACTGAATTGCTCCAATTTGACACTTTAATTATCGGTAGCGGACTGGCCGGACTGACCTTGGCCATCAAGCTTGCCGAGCACCAAAAAGTCGGGCTGATCACAAAAAAATCCCTGCTGGACGGCGCAAGCGGCTGGGCGCAAGGCGGCATTGCCGCAGTATTGTCTTCAGACGACTCATTGGATGCGCACATCCAGGATACTTTGACTGCCGGCGCCGGCCTGTGCGATGAAACTGCCACCCGCTATGTTGTCGAACACGGCAAGACTTCCATAGACTGGTTGATAGCCCAGGGAGTTCCTTTTACCAGAGATATGTCCAACGATATGGGCTATCACCTTACGAGGGAAGGCGGGCACAGCCGCAGGCGCATCATTCATGCGGCCGATGCAACCGGCCATGCCGTGCAGGAAACCCTCGCCGCGCGTGTGCTGCGCCATCCGAACATCACTGTTCTGGAACATCACATGTCGGTTGATCTGATCACCGGCAAGAAGCTGGGCCGGCAGGATAATCGCTGCTACGGCGTTTATGTGCTGAACAGCCTGAGCGATGAAGTCGTCACCATCGCTGCGCAAAACACCATTCTGGCAACGGGCGGGAGCGGCAAGGTTTATCTCTACACCACCAACCCCGATACCGCGACAGGCGATGGCATCGCGATGGCCTGGCGCGCCGGCTGCCGCATCGCCAACATGGAGTTCATCCAGTTTCACCCGACCTGTTTGTACCACCCCCATGCGAAATCTTTTCTGATCAGCGAGGCGGTCCGCGGGGAAGGCGGAATTCTGAAACTGCCCGATGGGACGCGTTTCATGCCCCATCATGACAAGCGGGCCGAACTCGCTCCCCGCGATGTGGTCGCCAGAGCGATAGACTTCGAAATGAAAAAGCACGGGCTGGATTGCGTCTATCTTGATATCTCGCATCAATCGGTCGAGTTTCTTCAGGAGCACTTCCCGAACATTTATGCGCGTTGCCTGTCACTCGGCATCAACATCAGCAAGGAACCGATTCCCGTGGTTCCGGCTGCTCACTACACCTGCGGAGGCGTGGTTGCCGATTTGCACGCGCGCACCGATTTGGAAAATCTGTATGCCGTGGGAGAAACCGCCTACAGCGGCTTGCACGGGGCAAACCGGCTGGCCAGCAACTCGCTGCTGGAATGTCTGGTATTTGCCGATGCCGCAGTTCGCGACATCTTGAGCAAACCTCATCAGTCAACCCCCGTGCTGCCCGCCTGGGATGAAAGCCGGGTGACCGATGCGGACGAGCAAATCGTCATTTCGCACAACTGGGCGGAATTGCGGCACTTCATGTGGGATTACGTAGGTATCGTGCGCACCAACAAACGCCTGCAACGCGCACAACACCGCATCCAATTGCTGCAGGATGAAATCGGCGAGTATTACGCCAACTTCCATATCAGTTCCGACTTGCTGGAATTGCGCAACCTGGTGTTGAACGCGGAATTGATTGTGCAAAGCGCGCTGCTGCGGCACGAAAGCCGCGGACTGCATTTCAGCAAGGACTACCCCGGATTGCTGGCCACGCCTCGACCAACCATGCTCACTCCCAGCCCCCACCACGATACTAGCCCGCAAGCATGAGAGGTCAGATCGCAAGGAGCAATCGGCTTGCGGCTATGCGAATTTCAGGTGGACGCACAACACGCGAAACGCACCCGCACTCATCGAATCCGGAAAGATAACGCGGGATACCGGCGGGCGATGCCCTTCCAAACTTACGCATAACACGAGGAAATACGGGCTAACCACGGTCCTTTCTGCGACTTGGCCGAAGAAGCTGGTTCCATTCCGGACGGTAACCGAAATATCATTTTGAACAAGCGAAATCTCATGCCATGAATCAGGAAGCACCATCAGAACATCGCGCGCCATATGATAAATCAGGCTAACAGCAATAAGCACGAACCACACCAGTTTGGCGGGGAATGCCATCGCAGTCGCATACACCACAGCCGCGACCATCGCGTGCAAAAGCAGCAACGACAGGGCAAAGCGCAGCGAGGGCTTGACCGGGTATTGCAAAACTGATGTGCCGGGCATTTTTTAAACTGTCGATTCGAAGCTAGAAGGGCATTCAGAAAACCAAGTACCAGATTATGCCAAACAGCGCCAGCAGCACAATGACAGTCACCAGCACATTCCACCCATTAAACTGCGCCGGATGCTCCTCCTCCAGGCTTCGATATTTGGCATGGGGAGGTTGCGCAGGTCTGGTACGGAGAGGTTTGGCTGGTGATACCGGGCCATTGCCCGAAGCCAAGGCCGCCTGTCCAGCCTGATTGATCGATTTCGTGCTCGGTCGCCCTATATTTAGGGTTTTGGACAACTCGTCAACGTCTTCACTGGTGGCGGTCATGGCAGCCAACCTCATGGTCGCAATCGAAGAATCAAATGCTTTGGATAATCTGATATTCGACTCCGATTTGACACCCTCTTTGTCATCGTTTATCTGTGCGGTAATCTCGACGGTATCCGGAAATTTTATTTCGCTGCCCTTTGAAGGCCGGGATAAATTCGCCTGCGGGATCGAACGTGGCAGGTTATCCCGGCAGGTGCGCAAGTCAGCGGCAAAATCGCTGGCGTTCTGGTAACGGTCTTCAACTCCCTTGGCCAATGCCTTGGCCACGATGAAGTTGACCATTTCCGGTATAGCCGGATTCATCATGTTGGGTGGCGCAGGCACTGCATTCAAGGTCTGATACATGATGGCATTGACGTTCTCGCCATCAAAGGGTGCCTGGCCGGTCAGCATCTCGTAGAGCATCACACCCAGTGAAAAAATATCCGATCGCTGGTCAATAGTCTTGCCCATGACCTGTTCGGGAGACATGTATTTTGGCGAGCCGAGCACCATTCCAGTTTGTGTACGCACCGATGAGGAAGCCATGCGCGCGATGCCAAAATCGGTGATTTTGACGTGCCCGTCACGTATTACCATGATATTCGAGGGCTTGACATCGCGATGGACGATATCGTGTTCGTGGGCATACGCCAACCCTTGTGCAACCTGGGCAACGATATTCAAAACCTGATCAATGGGCAATAAGGCACCCTCATTCATGATATCGCGCAGTTCTCTGCCTTCCAGCAACTCCATGGCAATATAAGCGACATCGCCGCTCTTTCCCACATCATAAATGGTGACGATGTTCGGATGATTCAGACGGCCAGCCGCCTTGGCTTCCTGATAGAACCGCCCCTCGTACTCCTCCTTTTCATCCATTGCCAGGCTGAGATTAATGGTCTTGATCGCAACCACGCGATCAATCAGCGGATCCTTGGCCTTGTAGACCACGCCCATCGCGCCTTGACCAAGCTCGCCAAGCACCTCATAACGCCCCAGATTGCTAATCAAGGCGTTCACCCGAATAAGTCTTTATCGTCATGTCCACTTGTCCATACTCGCTAACCATGTCTGTTTCGCTAATTACAGCGGCTGGGCTTGAGGTGTTCCGTCTTGCCAGAAATGAGATTGACACTCTGCGTAAAAATTCCCTTGCTTGCATTACTGACTATCACCGTATGCTTGCCAGGCGCAACCGCTATGGATAACGGAGACTTATCGATGCGTCCCTTGCGGATTCCGTCAACGAACACTTCTGTTCCTTCCACGCAAGTGATCGAAATATAGGCATTTTTGCTGCCGCTTGATGTCGTAGTGTTTGAATTATTTCCTGCATCATTTGAATTTGTCGTCTTCGCCCGATTGTCCGTATTTTTGGATTTGCCATCAAGTTTAACTTGAGGTTTGACGTTGCGTACATCCCGGGACGCCGCTTTTGCATTTCTGCTTTCAACATTCTTTTTCATCCCCTTGTTTGGAACAGGTCGAGAATGCGCCGTACTGGCCTCCTTGTTCTGCACTGTGTGGCCCGCCGGAGTGGCCTCCACGGGTCCACCCGCCAAACCGGGTTGTATCGTTTTTTCTGCCGTTTCACCCACTCCGGCCGGCATGACGGGTACCTTGGCGTGCATGGTCCGGCTTGTCAGCAACGCGATGAGCAGCAGCAATGGAACAGCGGCGGCAGCCACGTATAACACACGCTGCCCGGTCTCTGCGCCCCGAAATCGACGACTTACAACTTCGGTCAAGGTATCCAGCCCTTCGGTGGCCCGACACCAAGCCACTTTGGCACGCTGCATTGGTCCGGACAATGTGCTTTCAGTCGGCTCGGCAACCAGCGGCATGGCAGCCGCCCGACGCGTCGTTTTGTCGCCCGGATAACCAATCGCGTACACCTCGTGTTCGCGCACATGTTTGTCGGTACGCGAACCTTGATAGTGAAACATCCCGGCATACTGCGGTGAAAGACGCGAAACAGCATCGTAATAAGAACGTGACACGAGAATCTGGGCAACATCTGCAAAGCCCATTACGCGTTGCGCGACGTTGATTCCGTCACCCACTATATTGGGCTGGCCATTGATGTCTCTGACCAGGCGCACCGGACCAAGATTGATCCCCATGCGAACCAGCAGGGGTTGATCCACGTCGGGCCCCTCATTGAGCAAGCTTTCACGCAAACCGAGTGCCGCTTTCAGGGCGTCTTCTACATCACCGAGAAAATTGATAGCCGCGCCATCGCCGGTATCCAGAATGATTCGGTCAGTCATAGGTACATCACGAATGGCCTCGGAAAGATAGCTATTGAACCTGTCTTTCAGCGAAATTTGTCCAGCCACAGACTTCTTGGAATATTCAACAATATCCAAGAACAGCACACTGCACATAATGGTCTTGTTTCCGCGTTCTTCCATTCAAAATTCCTGTATCTCGACGCTCCGCGCTACACCAACACCGACTGTATTATCAGCCGAACATAGTCTCGCAGATTCTAGTGTCCGTCAGTGTTTTACACCAGATTTAGTTATCTTCACTGCTGCGGGTCCGGAACGCCTGGCATTTCTCGCCGGGTGTGCGACATCACGCACGGATTTTTGGGGTTGCGACCGATCAGTTTGGCGGGAAACGCGCAAGTCCGATTGTTGTGATTCACCGCTGTCGGCGACTATCCCGACCCAGTCCAACACATGCGCCACCTCACCCTCGCCCAATTCGGCAGTCATGCCCCGCCTCAAGCGCGGCGGCAAGTTGATTATACCGAAGCGTATGCGCATCAACCGGCTCACCGGAAGTCCCAGTGCTTCAAAAGTGCGGCGCACTACACGATTGCGGCCTTCCTTTAGCATCACGCGATACCAGTGGTTAAACCCTTCTCCACCCTGGTCTTCGAGTATTTCAAACTTTACCAAACCATCTTCCAGTTCTATACCCTGCCTGAGTACCTGAGTTATCTGCGCATCCGTCATGACCCCCTGTACCCGCACCGCATATTCGCGCTCCACTTCAAAGCGCGGATGCATCAGCCGGTTCGCCAACTCGCCGGAAGTAGTAAAAATCAGCAAGCCGCTGGTATTAAAATCCAGCCGCCCAACGGCGATCCATTTCTGGCCGCGCAACTTGGGTAACTTGTCAAATACACTGGCACGCTTCCCGGGGTCATCTCGACTGACGATCTCCCCTTCCGGTTTATGGTACAGCAGCACACGTGCAGCGTGATCCTGCTCGCCAACACGTATGGTGCGACGTTCCGCCTTCACCAGATCGCCTTCAACCACCCGCATACCCAGGGTTGCCGTTTCCCCGTTCACGATGACTTGTCCGTTTGCGATCCATTCTTCCATCATGCGGCGCGAACCAAATCCTGCTTGCGCCAGCACTTTCTGCAACTTCTCACCGTGCAATTTTTCATCAGGGAATTCCCCATCGGCGACTAACTCATGAGCCGGGACTTCTTGAGAAAACGGTTTGATATTCTTTTTCATACTACCACCTCGCGCCGCTCCAGCACGGCTTGCGCCAGCGTACCGCTATCCACCTGCTCCAGTTCACCACCAACGGGTAACCCGCGCGCAATGCGGGACACTTTAACGTCTTTTGAATGCAGCAATGTTGCCAAATAATGTGCAGTCGCATCGCCTTCCACCGTGAAATTGGTCGCCAGAATCACTTCGCACGGATGTTCCTGTACGCGTCGGACGAGGCGCTCGAGATACAACTCGTTCGCGCCTATCCCGTCGAGTGGCGACAGCCTACCCATCAACACGAAGTATTGCCCCCGATAACACTGTGTTTGTTCCATCATCAGCAAGTCGGCAGGCATTTCGACGACGCATAACAGACCGGCATCGCGTTTGGGAGAGGCGCATAAACTGCACACCTCGTGCTCAGAAAAATTATTGCACTTGCTGCAGTGCTGGATATTGCTGACTGCCAATTCCATTGCTTGCGCCAAATGAAGTGCACCAGCGCGGTCACGCTGCAATAAATGGTAGGCCATACGCTGCGCAGATTTTGGCCCTACACCTGGCAAGCAGCGCAGTGCCGCAATCAGTTCTTCAAGATGTGAAGGCATCACCAGAAGGGAGGACATCAGAATGGAAACTTCATGCCGGGTGGCAAGCCCATTCCTGAGGTAAATGCACTCATACGCCGCTGGGTAGTTGATTCCACCTGTTTCAATGCATCGTTGATGGCCAGCACGATCAAATCCTCCAGCATCTCTTTGTCATCAGTTAACACGCTGTCATCCAGCGACACCCGGCGCACAACATGGCCACAGGTCATGGTTACTTTCACCACACCGGACCCTGCCTGGCCTTCGACTTCCACTGTTGCCAACTCATCCTGTGCCTTCTGCATATTCTGCTGCATTTGCTGGGCTTGCTTCATCATTCCACCCAATCCGCCCTTCATCATGTTTGCGCCTCCTCAAATTACTGTATCGGTTTAATTGATTCCGCTATCAAAACGGCATCCAGCTCTGCTTTCGCCTCACGCACAAAACTATCCTGCGCAACCGAATCACTAGCCTGCTGCTGCTTAAATTGCTTGTTCTGCTGTTCTATCACCGCAGGTGTTGCCGCTTCGGTTTTGCCCAACACAATATTCAGCTTCATCGGCTTGGCAAAATAATCGGCCAGCGCAGTCTGCAATTTTTCTGTTGCCATCCTGTTTGTTTGCAAATGCTTATGTTCTTGCGACAAGCACAGTGTAATTTGCCGGTCCGAAAAACTTTCCAGCACGCAGTGCTTCGCCAATTGCTGCGCCATCCCCTGCACATTCAACCGGGTCAAAATTACGCTCCAGTCTGGCTGATTGTCCGATGTCACCATTCTACTTGAAGCCTGGAGATTCGCAGCGGGCTGGGCCGGGGCATCCGCCCGGCTGATCTGGGCGGCTTTGCTTTCCGCAACAACAGGTTTCACACCCGGCAGCGCCTTGGCAACAGGCGCATTCGATGACGGTTGTGCGATAGCCTTGGTGGGCAAAAAAGCCAGCATGCGCAGCAACGTCATGGTAAAGCCTGCGTATTCATCGGGGGCCAGATCGATTTCGTCACGCCCATGGATAGCAATCTGATAGAACAACTGCACCTCTTCGGCAGTGAATGCAGTGGCCAGTTCCAGCAAGCGGGCACGCTCCGGCTCATCGTCGTCAACCGCCTGCGGCACAGTCTGCGCCAAAGCAACTCGATGCAGCAACGTAGCCAAATCCTGCAATGCCGTATCAAACGCAACACTGCGCTCGGCCATGTTGTCGGCGATTTCAAGCAGCATGACGCCATCATGTTCACGCAATGCCGCGAGCAAATCGAACAGGTAACCCTGGTCTACCGCACCCAGCATGGTGCGCACCACCGATTCCTCCACCTTGCCGGCTGAAAAAGCGATCGCCTGATCCATCAAACTCAACGCATCACGCATACTTCCATGTGCGGTTCGCGCAATCAGGCCAATCGCTCCAGACTCGAAGGCGATATGCTCCTGTTCCAACACAGACTGCAAATGGCTCGCGATCAAACCCGGGGAAAGCAGCTTCAGATTAAATTGCAGGCAACGCGACAACACCGTAACCGGAATCTTCTGCGGGTCAGTGGTAGCAAGAATGAATTTAACATGGGCCGGAGGTTCTTCCAGCGTCTTCAACATCGCGTTGAACGCTGACTTGGACAGCATATGCACTTCGTCGATGATATACACCTTGAAGCGTCCGCTGCTAGGCGCGTACAAAGCGCTTTCCAGTAGCTCGCGCATATTGTCGACCTGCGTGTTCGATGCAGCATCCAATTCGATCAGATCAACGAAACGGCCGCTATCGATTTCCTTGCAGGCACTGCACTCCCCGCACGGAGTGGCAGTAATTCCAGTCGCGCAATTCAGCGACTTGGCAAAAATACGCGCAATGGTTGTTTTGCCGACACCGCGTGTACCGGTGAACAGATAGGCGTGATGCAGGCGATTTTGCGTGAGTGCGTTAGTTAACGCGCGAACAACGTGCTCCTGCCCCGCCAGTTGCGCGAAGGTCTTGGGACGCCATTTGCGGGCTAGAACTGTCGTGGAAGACAAGTTATGAACCTATCGATTTGAATAGCCGGCGCTCAGTGAGACCGGCACAGGACAATAAAACTGAACGATACATCATCGTGCAAACTCCATCACATCACCGTGACTCATAACGAGCGAGCGAAGCCGAGCCATTTTTTAATGCCGCATCAGCAAGCGCACCGTTGTGAAAAAGGAGGCGAGCCTTACCCCCGGCACTTGCTAATATAGCTGTGGCTGCTTCCTTCCGGACCTGACCAGGTTCACTACTTTGCAATGCGGGGAGACCCGCCAATTCGTAAATTCTGTACTGCTGACAACCAGCGCTGCATGATAGTCGAATTAACCGATTAAATCCATGCTGGATCTCGCAAGTGCGTAGAATTGCGATAAGGCCTGATGTACATCCAATCGTGGAGTATTTCACACATAACAGTCTCCGCAATTCCTCGCGCATCCCCTTCCGGGAAGGGGATTATCTCAGCCATATCGCCCTCGGTTCAATATGAATAATTATGAATCTGCATTCATAAAGTGCTTCATTTTGCCACTTTCACGGGAATCGCTGCTATCTTCCCGCTCCACTTTGCTGGGCCGATATCGTGCACCGAGCCGCCGTTTGAATCCACCGCTACGGTGACCGGCATGTCTTCCACTTCGAATTCGTAGATCGCCTCCATGCCAAGGTCGGCGAAAGCGACAATTTTTGATTTCTTGATTGCCTGCGCGACGAGGTAAGCCGCACCGCCGACTGCCATCAAGTACACCGCGCCGTGCTTCTTGATCGACTGGATCGTGGCCTTGCCGCGCTCGGCTTTGCCTATCATGCCGATCAGGCCGGTCTGTTCCAGCATTGTATCGGTGAACTTGTCCATGCGCGTCGCGGTGGTCGGGCCGGCGGGGCCGACGACTTCGTCGCGCACCGGGTCGACCGGGCCGACGTAATATATGAATCGGCCGTTGAGGTCCACCGGCAACTTTTCGCCGTTGGCCAGCATCTCGACCATGCGTTTGTGCGCGGCATCGCGTCCGGTGAATAATTTTCCGGAAAGCAGCAGCGTTTCGCCCGGTTGCCACTTGGCGATGTCGGCGCGCGTGACGGTGTCAAGGTTGACGCACCGCGCGTCCGGCGACGGCTTCCAGTGTACATCGGGATAGTCTTCGATTCTGGGCGCGGTGAACTGCGCGACGCCACTGCCGTCCAGTTCGAAATGAATATGCCGCGTGGCCGCGCAGTTGGGAATCATCGCGATGGGTTTGGAAGCCGCATGGGTTGGGTAATCGAGTATCTTCACGTCCAGCACCGTGGTCAGCCCGCCCAGCCCCTGCGCGCCGATGCCGAGCGCGTTGACACGGTCGCAGATCTCTATACGCAATTCCTCGATCCGGCTCTGCGGTCCGCGCGCTTTCAATTCGGTCATGTCGATGTGTTCCATCAACGACTCCTTGGCCAGGATCATCGCCTTCTCCGCAGTGCCGCCGATGCCGATACCCAGCATTCCCGGCGGGCACCAGCCCGCTCCCATGCCAGGCAACTGGCTGACCACCCACTCGACCACATCATCACTTGGATTGAGCATCGCGAAGCGCGCCTTGTTTTCCGAACCACCACCCTTGGCCGCGATATGCACACCCACCCCTTCTCCTTGCACCAATTCGACATGCACTACTGCTGGCGTATTATCGCCGGTATTTTTTCGCTTTCCCGCCGGATCAGCCACGATCGAAGCACGTAGCGGATTGTCAGCATCGAGATAGGCTTTGCGCACCGCCGCATTCACCATTTCAACAATATTCAGCGACGCATCCCATCGCACCGACATGCCGACCCGAACAAATGCGACCACGATCCCTGTGTCCTGGCAGATCGGGCGATGACCCTGCGCACACATGAGCGAATTGGTGAGTATCTGCGCCATCGCATCCTTCGCTGCGGGCGATTTCTCGGCACGGTATGCCGCTGCCAGTGCCTGGATATAATCCGCCGGATGGTAATAGGAGATAAATTGCAACGCTTCTGCAATGCTATCAATGAAATCCTGCTGGCGAATGACAGGCATGATGAACCTAGTGTGAAATAGTTACGGCGAATATGTACATCATCGAACAAAGCATCAAATTCCTGCCAAATGATAACACCATCGCGTACATATTTAAGCTCAATCCTGCAAGGCATGCAGCCTGAATCGCCCCCGGTTTCCTCGAGGCTGTTTGGTTTAAGTTAAGCCGCCCTGGTGGGTCCGTTGGCGAGTTGCCGATAGTAGTTTACCTCAGCTTCTGCGGGAGGAAGGTATCCGATCGATTCCAGCAGCCGGTGGTTGTTGAACCATGACACCCATTCCAAGGTAGCCAGTTCCACTGTCTCCCGGGACTTCCATGGGGCCTGTTTGTGGATCAGTTCTGTCTTGTATAGCCCATTGATCGTCTCGGCCAGGGCGTTGTCGTAGCTGTCGCCACGGCTACCGACCGAGGGTTCTATTCCGGCCTCGGCGAACCGCTCGGTATAGCGAATGGAAACGTATTGCGAGCCCCTGTCGCTATGGTGAACCAGCACATCCGCCAGTCCAGGCCGCCGAGCATACAGCGCTTGTTCCAAGGCATGACGAAAGCCACATACAGCCAGCCTTGGCGATTTGATCTGTTCATGGCTCCATTCCCTCAAGAATTAGAGCCTCCTCAAAACCCGGGGCGATTCAGGGAGAAATTTTGAGTGTGTCTTAGTAACTGATATTTGGTGGGCCGTGAAAGACTTGAACTTTCGACCAATGGATTAAGAGTCCACTGCTCTACCAACTGAGCTAACGACCCATATTAGGATGCAAAGAATAAAACCATAGCAAATTATCGGAAATGCTTAATGCTTTGTCAAAACAATTCGTTTTAAATGTGTTCACGAAACTACAACGCCCCTCTATTTCTGGAGGGGCGTTGTCGTTTGTAAGGAGTCTGACGATGACCTACTTTCGCATGGGTAATCCACACTATCATCGGCGCGGAGTCGTTTCACTGTCCTGTTCGGGATGGGAAGGAGTGGGACCAACTCGCTATGGTCGTCAGACAAACTGTTCGGCTTGCAGCGTTGCCCTGCTGTTTGCCCTGTTTGTGGTTCGTTGATTCAGTTTTGAGGCTGGGTCAACGAAGCGTATCTGGAAGAAGTAAAGTCGGGTATTTTGATTGCACTGCGTCGCACTATAACGTTTACTTAATGTTATAGGATCAAGCCTCACGAGCAATTAGTACTGGTTAGCTTAACGCATTACTGCGCTTCCACACCCAGCCTATCAACGTCCTGGTCTCGAACGACTCTTCAGGGGGGTTAAACCCCCAGGGAAATCTTATCTCAAGGCGAGTTTCCCGCTTAGATGCTTTCAGCGGTTATCTCTTCCGGATTTAGCTACCCGGCAATGCCACTGGCGTGACAACCGGTACACCAGAGATCCGTCCACTCCGGTCCTCTCGTACTAGGAGCAGGTCCCTTCAAATTTCCAGCGCCCAAGGCAGATAGGGACCAAACTGTCTCACGACGTTTTAAACCCAGCTCACGTACCACTTTAAATGGCGAACAGCCATACCCTTGGGACCGGCTACAGCCCCAGGATGTGATGAGCCGACATCGAGGTGCCAAACTCCCCCGTCGATATGAACTCTTGGGAGGAATCAGCCTGTTATCCCCAGAGTACCTTTTATCCGTTGAGCGATGGCCCTTCCATACAGAACCACCGGATCACTATGACCTACTTTCGTATCTGCTCGACTTGTCAGTCTCGCAGTTAAGCATCCTTTTGCCATTGCACTATCAGTACGATGTCCGACCGTACCTAGGATACCTTCGTACTCCTCCGTTACAATTTGGGAGGAGACCGCCCCAGTCAAACTGCCTACCATGCACGGTCCCCAACCCCGATCAGGGGTCCAGGTTAGAATCTCAAACACACCAGGCTGGTATTTCAAGGTTGGCTCCACGAGAACTGGCGTTCCCGCTTCAATGCCTCCCAGCTATCCTACACAGGTCTATTCAAAATCCAATGCAAAGCTACAGTAAAGGTTCATGGGGTCTTTCCGTCTAGCCTCGGGTAGATTGCATCTTCACAAACATTTCAACTTCGCTGAGTCTCAGGAGGAGACAGTGTGGCCATCGTTACGCCATTCGTGCAGGTCGGAACTTACCCGACAAGGAATTTCGCTACCTTAGGACCGTTATAGTTACGGCCGCCGTTTACTGGGACTTCAATCAAGAGCTTGCACCCCATCATTTAATCTTCCAGCACCGGGCAGGCGTCACACTCTATACGTCCACTTTCGTGTTTGCAGAGTGCTGTGTTTTTATTAAACAGTCGCAGCCACCATTTCACTGCAACCCCATCGAGCTTCGGACGCGAGGTCCTACACCCTACCGGGGCGCACCTTCTCCCGAAGTTACGGTGCAAATTTGCCGAGTTCCTTCTCCTGAGTTCTCTCAAGCGCCTTAGAATTCTCATCCTGCCCACCTGTGTCGGTTTGCGGTACGGTCTCAATACAACTGAAGCTTAGTGGCTTTTCTTGGAAGCTGGGTATCAGCAACTTCGCGCTCAGAGAGCACTCGTTATCACGCCTTGGAATTGACCCTCCGGATTTGCCTAAAGGATCTTCCTACACGCTTGAACCGGGACATCCAACACCCGGCTTGCTTAACCTTCTCCGTCCCCACATCGCATTGCATTGAGGTACAGGAATATTAACCTGTTTCCCATCGACTACGCATTTCTGCCTCGCCTTAGGGGCCGACTCACCCTGTTCCGATGAACGTTGAACAGGAAACCTTGGGCTTTCGGCGAGGGAGCCTTTCACTCCCTTTATCGCTACTCATGTCAGCATTCGCACTTCCGATACCTCCAGCATGGTTCACACCACACCTTCGCAGGCCTACGGAACGCTCTCCTACCA
>CAVWTZ010000092.1:0-13701 GCA_963757485.1 uncultured beta proteobacterium | reverse complement strand
GAACACGATGTCCTTTTCCTGGAAATCGGAAGTGAAGTTCATCGTTCCGAATGTATTGACTCCGGTCGTGCCGACGTAATAGTTACGGCGCCCGGCGCCGGCAAATACTGGCCACAGCCCACCGGGCCATGGGATATATGTATCATGTCCTTGATCGGGCCCCACACCACGCCCTTGGAACCGGCGTAAGCGCAGCCACGGATGGTCATCACGCCCGGCAGCGATTTGCGGTTGGATGTGATGCACTTTTTGGACTGTTCGATGGATTGATCGTTGACCGCGAGATGCTTTTCGCGATCTTTCTTGGCTTTCTCTGGATAAACCTCAAGCACCTCTTGTATCAGTGCTTCGGTTTCTTCACGCGTTAATGCAGACATTTCGTTCTCCTTTAATGACCCACCAATCTGTGGAATCTGTCAGGTTCAAAACATTTTTGCCACAGAGGACACAGAGATCACAGAGAAAGGCCAAACCATAAATCCGACGGCCTGCACTTTCGTGACTCTGCTTGCATAACTTCCTTTCGTTTCCCTCTGTGTGCTCTGTGCTCTCTGTGGCTAAATGGTTTTTCAATTTCAGGCAACTGCTTCGGCAGCTTTCTTGCCGATGATGGATTCGTCTTCTGCTTCCATGATGCCGAATTCCATCAACAATGCTTCCAGCTCGTCCATCGTGATCGGGGACGGGATCACAAACTTCTTGTTGTCCACGATCTTCTTCGCCAGGGCGCGATACTCGTCGGCCTGTTTGTGCGTAGGATCGTATTCGATCACGGTCATGCGGCGGATTTCGGCGTGCTGCACGGCGTTGTCGCGCGGGATGAAGTGGATCATTTGCGAACCCAGCTTGTCAGCCAGCGCCATGATCAGCTCGTCTTCGCGGTCGGTGTTGCGGCTGTTGCAGATCAGGCCGGCCAGGCGCACGCTGCCGGAATTCGCATACTTGACGATGCCCTTGGCGATGTTGTTGGCCGCGTACATCGCCATCATTTCGCCGGAGCAGACGATGTAGATTTCCTGCGCCTTGTTCTCGCGGATCGGCATCGCGAAACCGCCGCACACCACGTCGCCCAGCACGTCGTAGAACACGAAGTCGAGCGCTTCGTCATACGCGCCTTCTTCCTCGAGGAAGTTGATGGCGGTGATCACGCCGCGGCCGGCGCACCCGACTCCTGGCTCCGGTCCGCCGGACTCGACGCACTTGATGCCGCCGTAACCGACCGACAGAACGTCCTCAAGTTCGAGATCCTCAACGCTGCCGGCTTCTGCAGCCAGTTCCATGACGGAGTTTTGTGCCTTCGAGTGCAGAATCAGACGTGTCGAGTCTGCCTTGGGATCGCAGCCAACGATCATTACTTTCTTGCCCGATTCGGCAAGAGCGGCTACCAGGTTCTGGGTGGTCGTAGACTTGCCGATACCGCCCTTCCCATAAATTGCGCATTGACGCAGAGCCATGTTAATCTCCTTTAAGTTGCATAATTTAAGATGCGATTGAATATCTCTCGCTCGCACCCCTACTTGCGCAATCTCCATGCCAACATCCGGGAATCAGATCAACTGATTGAAATGGAAGAAAAAAATAATTCCGCGCAAGCTCCCCTGGCAGATGTGGAACACGACAAAGACAGCGATTTTGTAGGGGTGGCTACAACATCTTCGATCTCATTGCCGCGCTACGCCCGCCTGCCAATCAACCGCTGCAACCTGCCCGCCGACATCCTCGGCAGCCTGACCTTCCAGCACTATCCTGTGCCGCTCAAACTGGATGGCGTGGCCGAACTGCATCGCGGATTGTTCGACCTGCTCGACACGCTTCCCGATGCGCAGGAACGCGCGCAGGCTTTCATGATGCATCTCAACTCGGCATTTTTATTGACACAACCTGAACAGGCCGGGCTGACAACCGACAGCACGCTCAACCGCGCCAACGCCGATTACCTGAGGATGGTGCGCGGCTGGGCGTTCGATGCGGATGGCCGCGAGGGCGCGGTGATGAAAGGCTGGGCGGAATCGCGCTTCGGCCTGCTGCAGCGCTACCACGGCGGGCCGGTACGCGACTTCTCCGACGAGAACTATCGACGCTATCTGGAAATGCGCTCCGCCGGACTGTACGGAACCAACGCGCTGGAAGCCCAGCTCGACCTGCTCTATACCTATTGCCAGTATGAGCTGGCGCGATCACGTCCCGGCCAGACCCGCATCACGCTGTATCGCGGCGTAAACCGCGTCGGCGATCACGAAACGCTGGCGGCGCTGGACGACAAGCGCCGCGTGGTTCTGCTCAACAGCCTGAGCTCGTTCACCGCCAGCCGCGAGCGCGCGGATGAATTCGGCGACCAGCTGCTCAGCGCCGAAGTGCCGCTGGCAAAAATTTTTTACTACACCCGTTTGCTGCCCGACATGCTCAAGGGCGAAGAAGAATATGTCGTCATCGGCGGGTTGTATGAAGTGAGTATCGCGGCGTACTAGTTATTCGCTTCGCCCTACCCCGTACCCATGTGCGACAAACTTTCCGGCATTGTCGCATTTGCGACCAAGGCCGCCGCGCTGCAACCAGCGCCGATACTGGATTAGCATTCGGGCCCGATTTTTGCGGACCAGCTTCTCGTCATCAACACGAGGAGTTTCCCAAATGAGCACACAGTTTGAAAGCATCCTGTCCGGCCTGTCCGAAGGCAGCGTCGTTCCCTATCTCGGCCCCGGCGCACTCAACGGGGTCCTGAACCCGGCCAACGGAAGCGCCATTCCCGCCGACAGCGACAGCCTGATCCTCGCGATGAACGGCGGCCAGCCGATGGCGCCCAAGCTGATGTTCGAGTTTCCGCGCGCCGCGATGAACGTGGAACTCAAGCGCGGCCGCTCGAACGCTGAACCGCTTTCTCGACACTACATACCGCGACACGCAGTGGAGCGACTCGGCACTGCACGAGTGGCTGGCGCAAAGCAAACTGCCTTACCTCATCGATACCAACCGCGACCTGCAGCTGCAAAAACAATATGCCGCGACGCCGCACACCCTGATCGTCGGCACCGCGCGCATCGCCACCAAGGAATACCGCTTCCGCCTGTTCCACTACAACGGCAAAGACTATTCGGTGGTCGAGCAGGATGCGGTGAACACCAGCCTGCCCATCCTGTTCAAGCCGCTCGGCACGCCGCTGCCGGAATCGAACTACATCGCGTCGGATGCCGACTTCGTCGATTACATCACCGAGCTGATGGGCGGATTCGCGATTCCCTCGTTCGTCAAACGCCTGCGCATGAACAAACGCTATTTGCTGCTCGGCCTGCGCCTGAACCGCGACACCGACCGCATGGTGTTCTCCGACATCATCTTCGGCGCGGACAATCCCGCAGGCTGGGCATTTATTCCGCACCCGACTGACAAGGAAAAGCGTTTTCTGGGACGCTACAACATCGAGATCGTGAATGCCGATGCGGGAGATCTTCTGGCAGCGGCGCAGACATGGAAGCATGAAGCACGATACGGTTCCGTGACTGCTTGAGTATTGCAACGCCGGGACGGCAAAGCCATGACCGTCCCGGCAACGCGAACGGTCATGGCATGGCATAGAAAAAAATCCGCGCCGTCAAGAATCCCCCATGCGCAACCGGCTGCATGATCAAAACCTGATTTCGCGCGTGCGCCAAGCGGAGCGAATTTCGCCCGGCCGTTATCGCGTCGAGCTACAGCAAATCCCCGCTCGCTTTCCTGCAGCGCAGCCTGGTAAACAATAATCCCCGCCGGCTTGTTCTTCCCTGTTTCAAATTTTACGAAACAGGGTTCGCTGAACTTTTTCATTTTTGCTGCGTCAATTTGCGCGGCCACTTCGCATGGCCAACAATAATATTTTCTGATTTTGCAGCAGCAAGCTATTGGGAGACATGACAGATGCATGCGCAATTGCCGCGAACTTCCCTGCCTGAACGGGCCTGCGGATAAGCGGATACAGGCATCGCGGCGCAGCGCGACGCATGAATGAAACCGGAACACACGATCCGTTCGGCCACTGAACACCAGCCGGCACCGCCGCCAAACACAACGATTTACCCGTGGCCGCTCGCGGCATCAGGAATAATTTTGTTACAAGAAATGACAGGAGAAAAAAATGGACAGACTTGCGGTTGAACCGGTCAGCACGGACAGCAACACCCTCATCACCTTCAACGAACTGCGCCGCTACCTGAATACGCAGATACTGGGCCAGGAAAGCCTGGTCGAAAGCCTGCTGGTCACGTTGCTGGCATCAGGCCATCTGCTGATCGAGGGACCCCCGGGACTTGCCAAGACGCGCGCGATCAAGGCGCTGTCCCACGGCGTGCAATGCGATTTCCAGCGCATCCAGTTCACGCCGGACATGCTGCCGGCCGACCTGACCGGCTCGGACATTTACCGTCCCGAAGACGGCAGCTTCCGCTTCCAGCGCGGTCCGCTGTTCCACAACCTGATCCTCGCCGACGAGATCAACCGCGCGCCGGCCAAGGTGCAGTCCGCGCTGCTGGAGGCGATGGCGGAACACCAGATCAGCGTCGGCATGACCACCTATGCATTGCCGCGGCTGTTCCTGGTCATGGCGACGCAGAATCCGATCGAGCATGAGGGCACCTATCCGCTGCCGGAAGCGCAGCTGGACCGCTTCATGCTGCACGCCGTGGTCGACTATCCGGACCGCGCCACCACCCTGCCTGATCATGGATCTGGCGCGGCGCGAGGCGCTGGACGGGCGCGAGTTGCCGCCCCCGGCACATCCTGTCCCGCAGGAAACCGTTTTCGCGGCGCGCCGCGAAATCCTCGGCCTGAACCTCGCCGCGTCGGTGGCCGACTACATCGCCGCGCTGGTCGATGCGACCCGCCGTCCCGACAGCTACAGCGGCAAGCTGGCCGAATGGCTGCGCTGGGGTGCCAGCCCGCGCGCGGCAATCGCGATCGAGCGCGGCGCGCGCGCGATCGCCTGGCTGGACGGACGCGATTACGTGAGCCCCGAGGATGTCCAGGCGATTGCGCCGAACGCGCTCCGGCACCGGCTGCTGCTCGACTACACCGCGCAGGCACGCGGCGTCACCGCGCAGGACTGCATCGCCGAATTGCTGCGGAAGGTCCCGGCGCCATGATCGTTCCCGATCTGGCGGAGCTGACCGCACTGCGCGGCGCGGCAAGGGGACTGAGCCTGCGCGCGCGCCGGCCGGCAATGGCGCAACTGCAGGGCGGGCACCGCAGCGCGCAGCGCGGGCGCGGCCTGGAATTCGAGGAGGTAAGGCTCTATACCGCCGGCGACGATGCGCGCAACATCGACTGGCGCGTCACCGCACGGCGCGGACGCACGCACACCAAGCTGTTCCGCGAGGAGCGCGAACGGCCGGTCTGGCTGGTGGCCGACATGCATCCCGGACTCTATTTCGGCAGCCGCCGCCAGTTCAAGTCGTCGGTGCTGCTGCGCGCCGCCGCGATGCTGGGCTGGGCGGCGGCGATGGGCGGCGACCGCGTCGGTGCGGTGTTGTCGCTCCCGGCGTCCGCGCCGCTGATCTCCCCGCCGCGCGCCCGCGAAGCCGGCGTGCTGCCCGTCCTGCAGGCGCTGGTGGAATCGCAGCCAACCGGGCCGGGCTTGACCACACCGGGCGGATTGCACGACGCGGTCTCGGCGTTGCGCCCGCTGCTGCAGCCGGGCAGCCTGGTTCTGTCGCTCAGCGATTTCCGCGCTGGACGCCGCAACCGAGGACATGCTCGCGAGCGCCAGCCTGCACAACGATTGCAGGTTGTTGTGGATCACCGACCCGCTGGAGCGCAGCGGATTGCCGTCCGGAAGCTTTCGCGTGGGCCTGCCCGACCGCACCTGGTGGATGGACGGCGACCAGCAGCCGCACCAGCTGGCAGCAGTCCTGGCACGCGCGCGAACGGCGCCTGGACGGTCTCGCGACGCGATTGAATCTGCCGCTGCACCAGCTGGACACGCAACAGCCGGTTGCCGAAAGAATGATCTCTTTGCT
This sequence comes from uncultured beta proteobacterium, assembly GCA_963757485.1. Classification (GTDB taxonomy): domain Bacteria; phylum Pseudomonadota; class Gammaproteobacteria; order Burkholderiales; family Gallionellaceae; genus Gallionella. The sequence continues at coordinate 7,717 of CAVWTZ010000092.1, read as the reverse complement.
GCGGGAGCCGGCATGGGCGGCGTGAAACCGGACTGGCTGGCGCAGCTCGCACCCGAGCATGCGCCGCCTGCGCCGGGCTGGTGGCCGCCGGCGCCGGGCTGGTGGATATTGTTCGCGCTGGCTGCGCTGGCGATTGCCTACCTCATATACCGGTTTCGCCACCCTAACCTGCGCCTGCAGCGCGCGGCGCTGGACCAGCTGAAAATCCTGGAAACCTCGCCGATCGACGACATGGTGCTGGCGCGCGAGCTCGAACATCTGCTGCGCCGCTATGCGGTCGCGCGTTTCGGCCACGAGCTGGTCGCGGGACTGAGCGGCGAAAAGCTGGATCGCGTTCGTGATCGAACACGGCGGCAGCGCATGGACCGCAGACGCCGGCACCAGCCTGCTGCGCGCGGCCTATGGCGGAAATGCGAGCGTGGACCGCACCGTGATCCTTGCCGGCGCGCGCGCTTTTCTGAAGAGGAAGTGATGCTGCATTTTGCCTGGCCCTGGATGTTGCTGTTGCTGCCGCTGCCCTGGCTGGCCGCGCGACTCCTGCCGCGCGCAAATGCGCAAAGCGGCGCGCTGTTCCTGCCGTTTGCCGCATCGCTGTCGTCGGTCTGGATCCCCTCGCTTTCCCGGCACGCGCGCATGCGCAGCCTGCTGTTCGTGCTGGCCTGGCTGCTGCTGGTCGCAGCCGCAACGCGGCCGCAATGGCTGGACGATCCGCTGCCGGTCCCGACCACCGGGCGGCGGCTGATGCTCGCGGTCGACGTGTCCGGCTCGATGGCGACACAGGACATGGCAGGCAACGCATCGCGCCTGAATGTGGTGCAGCAGGTTGCGGGCGATTTTATCAAGCACCGCCAGGGCGACCAGATCGGGCTGATCCTGTTCGGCACCCGGCCCTATCTGCAGGCGCCGCTGACCACCGATCTCGATACCGTCGGCCAGTTTCTGCGCGAGGCCATGGTCGGCGTGGCCGGCCCGCAGACCGCGATCGGCGATGCGATCGGGCTCGCGCTGAAGCGCCTGGACAGCGAGCGCAGCGCGGGCAGGAAGGGCGAGATGGTGCTGATCCTGCTCACCGACGGCGGCAACAATGCGGGCATGATGGATCCGCTGGCAGCGGCCAAGATGGCCGCCAGCGCCGGCCTGCGCATCTACACCATCGGCGTGGGCGCCGCGGCACAGCAGGGCTTTTTCGGCATCAGCGGGAATACCGACCTGGACGAGGACACGCTGCAGTCGATTGCGCGCATCACCGGCGGCGAGTATTTCAGGGCGACCGACGCGGCCGCGCTGCAGAAAGTGTACGAGCGCATCGACAAGCTCGAACCCAGTGCGGCGCGCGAACAATGGTACCGCCCGCACCGCGAATGGTTCCAATGGCCGCTGGCATTGGCCCTCTTGTTCAGCATACCGGCGGCATTCATGCGGGGGAGAAAATGAGCGCAGCCGAATTCATGCATACGTTTCATTTCCTGCGGCCGCTCTGGCTGCTGGCATTGCCCGTGCTGTGGGCGCTGGTGTACGGGCTCGCGCGGCGTCGCAAAAAAGACAGCACATGGTCCGGCTTGATTGACGCAGAGCTGCTGGCCACATTGCGCCTCGACGAAGACAGTATCGTCGGCATCAGGCCCTGGCCGCTGCTCGCGCTGGTCTGGAGCGTTGCGGCGATCGCGCTGGCCGGGCCGAGCTGGGAACGCGACCAGGCGCCGGCTTACCGCGCGTCGGCAGCATGGGTCTTCGTGCTCGATCTTTCACCATCGATGACATTGACGGATGTCGCGCCCGACCGTGTCACGCGCGCACGCTACGCGCTGGACGATCTGCTGAATGCGGCGCATGACGCGCGGGTGGGCCTGGTGGTGTTCAGCGACGAAGCCTACACCGTGACGCCGCTGACCCGGGACATCGCGACGATCAAGGCGCTGCTGCCGCCGCTGAAACCGGACATCATGCCCAGTCCCGGCGATCATCTCGCGCCGGCACTCGAACAGGCGGCCAAATTGCTCCAGCAGGGTGGCGCGAAGGACCAGCAAATCGTGGTGCTGACCGACGGCTTCGACGATCCCGCGGCCGCGCTGTCCGCCGCGGCGGGCATCAGGGCGAAACACATCTCGCTGAGCATCGTCGGCGTCGGCACCACGGGCGGCGCGCCTGAGCCCGGCGCGGGCGGCGGCTTCGTGCAGGACAAGCAGGGCCGCGCAGTGCTGGCCCGGCTGGACACGTCACGCCTGCAGCAGCTCGCCGAAACCGGCGGCGGCCGCTATGTCGATATCGCGCAATTGCCCGCGCTGCTGGCCAGCATGGACAGCACATCCGAAACGGCGGAAAACGCGCAGGCCGTGCGCGGCGTCGAGGTCGCGCAGTGGCGCGACGCGGGGGTATGGCTGCTGCCTTTGCTGCTGATACTCGGCGCCGCGCTGGCACGCAGGGACTGGCTATGATACGCATCGCCTTCCTGCTCGTTCTGCTTGCGCTCGCGCTTCCGGCGCAAGCCGGCGCGAACTGGGAACGCCTGTGGTTCAACGCGGACCAGCGCGGCGAAAAGCTGCTGCAGCATGGCGATGCGGACGCTGCCGCCAGGATATACAACGACCCCAGGCGCAGGGCCTACGCCGAAATGAAAGCCGGCGATTACCGGCAGGCAGCCAGCGAGCTCGGCAAGCTGCACGACAGCGATTCCGACTACAACCGGGGCAACGCGCTCGCGAAGATGGGCGACCTGAACGGGGCGCTGGATGCTTACGATGCCGCACTGAAGAGCGACCCGAAAAATCACGACGCGCAACATAACCGCGACCTGGTCGAGAAGGCACTGCAGCAGCAACCGCAGAACAGGCAGCAGAATGGAAAGCAACAGGACGACAAATCCGGCGGCAAACAGGGATCGAATTCGGCCGGACAGGACAGCCAGTCCGGCAACAACGCACACGGCGCGAACGACAAAAGCGGACAGCAATCTGCCGGGAATAATTCATCCTCGTCCGGAAAATCCGGCGTAAATTCTGCCGGGCAGCAAAACGCCCATTCAGGTGCGAACGAAAACCCCGGTGCCAGCGGAAATCCGGCACAACAGCATCAGCAAAATAATCCCGGACAAACCGGACAGGACCAGCCTGGTTCGGGACAGCCTACTCCGGGACCACAGGGGAACGACGCAAACGCCGCTTCCGGGCAGGGCCGGAACGGCGCTACCGCCGCCAACCGGCAACAGACCGCAAAAACCGGCAACCCATCAGGGAACGGCCAGTCTGCAAACGGAGGGGCCGCCGACGAAGCGGCACAGGCCCGTCAGGATGCGGCGGCCGGACTCGCGGCAAACCAACCCGGCACGCCCCGAAACCGGATCGCGAACGCGGCGCCCGCCGATCAGACGGCGCCGTTGAGCGAACAACAGCTGTCGGAGGAACAATGGCTGCGCAGCATCCCGGACGACCCCGGCGGCCTGCTCAGGCGCAAATTCATGATCGAGTACATGTTGAGACAACAGAAGGCACAGCAATGAACAACATCCGTCGCATATTGCTTGCACTGATCTTCATTACTTTCGCGCTGCCCGCGCTGGCATCGGTCACCGCCACGCTGGATCAGGATCATGTCGCGTCCGGCCAGACCGTGCAGCTGCAGTTGCAGCACGACGGCACCACCGACAGCCAGCCCGATCTCGGTCCGCTGCGCAACGATTTCGACGTGCTCGGGAGCAGCAGCGGCTCCAACGTGCAGATCATCAACGGCCACATGTCTTCCCAGACACAGGTCACCGTGCTGCTGTCGCCCAAGCATGACGGCAGGATCCGGATACCGCCGCTGCAATGGGACGGCCAGCAGACTGCGGCGCTGGACCTAACGGTCGGCGGCGGCAGCGGCAACGCATCGCCCGGTCAGGCCGGTCAGGCCAGCCCGGCAGCCGGCGACTCGTCGCATATTTTCCTGACCGCGACGCTGGACCAGAAGCAGCCCTATGTGCAGGCCGCCGATGTGCTGACCGTGCGGCTCTATGCGGACCAGCCGATCTTTCAGGCGAGCCTGGATCTGCCGGCCAGCAGCGATGTGCTGGTCAAACAGCTCGGCAAGGACATACAGTCCAGCGAAATGCGCAATGGCCGCAACTACCAGGTCGTCGAGCGCAAATACCTGCTGTTCCCGCAGCGCAGCGGCACGCTCAGCCTGGACGGGCCGGTGCTCGACGCGCAGGTGCAGGCTGCCGGCAACAACCCGTTCGGCAACGATCCGTTCGGCAACATCTTCGGGCAAATGCCGCTTGCGGGCATGCTGAATGCGACGCGCCCGATACGCCTGCACGGCAGGACCATCACGCTAGACGTGCTGAAGCGTCCCGCGGCTGCAACCGGCGCGAACTGGCTGCCCGCGCAGAATGTGACGCTGCAGGAAACCTGGCGGCCGGATTCCGGCGCGATCCATGTCGGCGATCCGCTCACGCGCCATCTGCATCTGACCGCGCTGGGACTCACCGGCGCGCAATTGCCCGACCTCGGCTCGCTGATGGCAATGCCTGACGGGATCAAGGTCTATCCCGACCAGTCCAGCGTCAACGATGCAATACAGGGCGACACGGTGCTCGGCAGCCGCGACCAGGACATCGCGCTGATCGCGTCACGCCCCGGCCGCTTCGAATTGCCCGAAGTGAGGCTGAACTGGTGGGACACGGCGCACGATGTCCAGCATGTGGTCACGCTGCCCGCACGCATCCTGGATATCCTCCCCGCTGCAGGGGGGGCGAACACCGCAACGCTGCCGCCGCCAACTGCTGCGTTACCGCCCAGCCAGGGACCAGCGACAGGCGCGCCGATCCAGCTCAATTTTGGCCAGAGCGCCGGTGCACGGCCGTGGATCTGGCTCAGCGCAGCTCTGGGGCTGCTCTGGATCGCAACTGCTTTGGGATGGTGGTATACACAGCGGCGAGCACAGCCGGCACAACCGGGAAAAATCAGGGAACCGGTCGCGGCTGAAGCGCCATCCGCCTCCGGCGCATTCAAGGCGTTCAAGAGCGCATGCCTGAACAACAACCCGCATGCCGCGCGCAAAAATTTGCTGGCCTGGGCCGCTGCGGCCTGGCCGGACAACCCGCCGGCCGGGCTCAACGAGCTGTCCCGCCGGCTCGGCGGTGCAAAGCTCATCGAGGCGCTCAGGCAACTGGATCGCGCCTGTTATATGGACGACGCCTGGCACGGGTCATTCCTTGCCAAACTGTTGCCATCGCCGCCCAAGCCGGCGAGTTCCGCGGAAAGCAGGCACGAGCTGCCGGCACTGTATCCGTAGCGGGAAACAACAGGGAGATATGCGCGATTAATGCAGGCAGCCGCTTTCAACCGGCGTTAAGATGCCGGTTCGAGGTTTGCCCGGCAAAATTATCAGGCACTGAAACTGAAACAGTCATCGGAGGTCAACATGGCTCGTCAATCCAAATCAACGCGTTGCTCACCTGTCAGCGCGTCTGCCGTTTTTATTCTGCTGCTCGCGATGCAGGCAGCGCATGCCGATACCACGGTATACAAATATACCGGGCCTGACGGCGTGACGGTGTATACCCAAACCCTGCCGGAAAATCACCCGCCCGAATCCGTAACGACGATCACCGTAAAGACATTGCCGGTCGAACAGCAGCGTGCGGCGATCAGAATGCTGGATGCGATGGAGAAAAAGGCCGATGCCGGAATACAGGAACAGCATTCAAAACTTCTTGATGCCGACCAGCAGATCAATAAGGCGATCAAAAACCTGCAGCAGGCAGAAGCGAACCTGCAAAGCGGTTCTGTTCCGACCGGCGCCGACCGGATCGGCAAGGTCGGCGGCGGAACGCGGTTAAAGGAATCCTATTTCCTGCGCGTGGAGCAACTGCAGCGCGCGGTGGACAACGCAAAACTCGAACTGGAACAAGCCTACCGGAAGCGCAATGAACTGCGTTGACCACCACACGGTTTCGGTAACATACAGTCCAGTCCGGCTAACCGGCATCGCAACATGTCGGTATAGTCGGCGACGTCAATTCAATGCCTGTGAAAATTTCGCGAGGAAAAAACGATGCCGCTCTCTCCAGCAGAAACCTACCCCCGTCTCGTCGGTGACATAGGCGGCACCAATGCCCGCTTCGCGATGCAGCTAGCGCAGGGGATGACTATCTCCGAACCGCTCGCGCTGTCATGCAACGATTTTGCCGGGCCCGCCGAGGCGATTCGGCATTACCTCGAGCTGACCGGACTGCCGCATCCGCGCTGGGCGGGTTTGGCGATCGCCACGCCGATTTCGGGCGACATACTCGCGATGACGAACAATGGCTGGAAGTTTTCGATCAGCGCGACACGCGAAAAACTCGCACTGACACATCTGCAGATGCTCAACGATTTCACCGCGCTGGCGCTTTCCCTGCCCAAACTCGGCGCGGATGAACTGGTGCAGATAGGCGGCGGCAAACCCGAAGAAGGCAAGGCTATCGGCCTGGTCGGGGCAGGAACCGGACTGGGCGTTTCTGGGCTGGTGCCCTCCGCGCACGGTTATACCGCGATCGAGGGCGAGGGCGGGCATATGACCATGCCGGCATTCAACGCCCGCGAGGCGGAACTGATCGCGCTGGCAAGGAAGAAGTTTCCCCATGTGTCGGCCGAACGGCTGCTCTCCGGCCCCGGCCTGATGACGATTTACGAGGTGGTTGCCGAATCCCGGGGAACAGCCAACGAAAAACTTCAGGCGGATGAGATCAGCCGGCGCGGTGTTGCGGGCAACTGTCCCGTGTGCAGTGAAACATTGGAAACATTCTGCGCGATGCTGGGAACCGTCGCCGCCGATGTTGCATTGGTGCTGGGCGCCCGCGGTGGCGTCTATATCGGGGGTGGCATCGTTCCCAAACTGGGTGGCTACTTCGCCACCTCGCCTTTCCGAGCCCGTTTCGAGGAAAAAGGCAGATTCAGTTCCTACCTTGCAAAAATCCCGACCTGGGTGATACATGCACCCTGGCCCGGCTTGATCGGCGCTGTTGTTTCGCTGGATGAGGATGCCGGCAGCATGGCTCCCTGAGCAGCGGACCCAGTACGTAGAGAGGTGGGATTGTTCGGTTTTCGCGTTGCAACCGCGAAAACCTCATCTCTCATTTCATTCGGGACTGCCTGCGGCATCCTGCGCGAGCAGCTGGTGGTTTCGGCCGCCGCGTCGCGGCTTAACTTGGCAATGCCAAGTTAGCCTCCGCCGCAACAAGCCGCTGTGCGGCGTGTTGTCAAACCCAAGTGGATTCGTCCACACATCCACTCGACCAAATAAATACGGTACCCATGCGGGTGCCGTATTTATTTGGCGGGAGGGTGGGATTCACATATACGCCCACAACCCCCTTGAATACTCACCTTTAGAATATTTAGTCTCAAGAGTTACCACAATAGTTACCACACTTTTCAACTCGATACTCTTTAAAGGTTTGCACAGGCACAACTTATCATTGTGATCCAACGATTTGTAGGGATACTAACATCCGCTTCGGAGAATTTGCAGCATTCGCAATGTGTCGTTTGATGAACTTTACGAACTGCTACTTTCCGGGAGTGAGAAATCCATTGCCGGATAAACTTTGAACTTGACCTGCCCGAAACAGGCCATTCATCAAATTCAGAAATGGCACAAAACCCCTATAGAACGTATTGCGTCCGAACGGCTGCTTCACGCAGCCCTAAAGCAGCCATAGAAACGAGAGTAAATCATAAGTCTGACCGTCTCTCAT
>CAVWTZ010000091.1:0-17057 GCA_963757485.1 uncultured beta proteobacterium | reverse complement strand
ATTGCAAAAGTGATGACCTATCCGGATCCATCGGGCAATGGCTGGGGAACCGTCAAGTTTGTCCGCCCCGCGCACGGACTGGTTGCGCTGCACGGCGCGGACATCGTGCCGGTCAGCGCATTGGGATTGACAGCCGGACGACAGACACAAGGGCATCGTTTCGAGTCCGTTGTCGGGAAGTTGGTACTGAAGGATGCCGACAGCTATGAAGCGCAGCTGGAGAGCGAGGGCGCGGTGATCGCCAGCTTTGTCAAACGCCGCGCCGAGATCGAGCGCCGGCTGACGGATGCTGCAGCAAAGGCGGGCGGCGGAGCGAAACCAATCGACGATGACGCGTTGCTCGACGAAGTGACCGCGCTGGTCGAGCGTCCCAATGTATTGCTTGGCACGTTCGAAACAGAATATCTGGCAGTTCCGCAGGAATGCCTGATCCTGACCATGAAGGCAAACCAGAAATACTTCCCGCTGCTGGATGCCAACGGCAAACTTACCCATCATTTCCTGATCGTGTCCAACATCAGTCCGGCGGATGCAAGCCTGGTGACCCGCGGCAACGAGCGTGTGGTCAGACCGCGACTGGCCGACGCGAAATTCTTTTACGACAAGGATCGCAAGCAGCCGCTCGAGTCGCGCGTGGAAAAGCTCGCCAACGTGGTTTACCACAATAAACTCGGCACGCAGTTGCAGCGCGTGGAGCGCATCGCAACCCTGTCCGGCACCATCGCGCGGATGCTGGATGCCGACAAGGCTGATGCGGAACTGGCGGCGCGCCTGTGCAAGGCCGACCTGCTGACCGACATGGTCGGCGAATTCCCCGAACTTCAGGGCATCATGGGGCGCTATTACGCGCTGCACGACGGCGAGGACAAAGTGGTGGCGGATGCGATCGAGGCGCACTACCACCCGCGCTTCGCCGGCGACACCCTGCCGCAGGGCGCCATCGCGTGCGCCGTGGCGCTGTCCGACAAGCTGGAAACCCTGGTTGGCATTTACGGGATCGGCCAGGTTCCCACCGGGGAAAAGGATCCGTTCGCTTTGCGCCGCCATGCGCTGGGCATATTGCGCATTCTGATCGAGACGCCGATCGATTTGCCGCTGGACGCGCTGCTTAAAACAGCGGCGGGCAATTTCCCGGCGGGCATCCTGAATGCCTCGGTCGCAAAAGATGTCGAGGCATTCATGCTGGATCGCTTGCGCGGCTATCTGCGTGAACGCGATTTCGAGGTGTCGCACATCGAGGCGGTGCTCTCTGTGCTGGATGGACGGCTGCATCAGGTCCTGCCGCGCCTGGAAGGCGTGCGCGCATTCGCCGCGCTCGAGGTCGCAAAAGACCTGGCAGCAGCCAACAAGCGTGTGCAGAACATCATGCGCAAGAACCATGAAGAGATCGGCACCGAACTGGATGGAGCGGCCGTAAAGCCTGCGCTGCTGATAGAGGCTGCCGAAAAGGACCTGTATCAGGCCATGCATGATATAACCCCCTTTGTGCAAGGCTATCTGGAGCGCGGCGAATACGGAAAAAACCTGAAGGCACTGGTCACGCTCAAGCCGTTCATAGACGACTTTTTCGAAAAGGTCATGGTAATGTGCGAAGACAAGCATCTGCGCTTGAACCGCGCACTGCTGTTGCAACAGCTCGGCAAGCTGATGAATCAGGTCGCCGACATTTCGAAATTGGCAGCCTAGGAACTTCGGAATAAACCAGCCATGAAGTTAATCATTCTCGACCGCGACGGCGTAATCAATTTCGATTCCGACCAATTCATCAAGAATCCCGATGAATGGAAGCCGATCCCGGGCAGCCTGGAAGCGATCGCTCGCCTGAACCAGGCGGAATATCGCGTGGTCGTTGCCACCAACCAGTCCGGTATCGGACGCGGATTGTTCGACATGCCCATGCTGAATGCGATACATGACAAGATGCACAAAGCCTGCGGGCTGGCCGGTGCGCGCATCGATGCGGTGTTTTATTGCCCGCATACCGCCGAGAGCCATTGTCTGTGCCGCAAGCCCAAAACCGGCATGCTGGAGGAGATCGCGGATCGATATAACGTCAGCCTCGCCGGCGTGCCCACTGTCGGCGACTCGCTGCGCGATTTGCAGTCTGCCGCAACGATGAGCGCCCTGCCCTATCTGGTCCTGACCGGAAAAGGCTTTAAAACCCAGGCGGCGGGCGGCTTGCCGGAAGGTACGGTGGTGTTCACGGATCTGGCGGCCGTTGTTTCCAAGCTTGTAACAACAAACTAATATGCTGGCAATACGCTCGCTGATCTTCCTGCTGCTGCAAATCATCATCACGCCGATTTTTGCGTGTCTTGCGCTGCTGACCTTTCCGTTCAGCCCCCTCACCCGCTACCGCTTCATCTCGCTATGGGCAAAGATGATGCTGCGCCTGCTGAAGCTGGTATGCGGCATCAGTCACGAAGTGCGCGGCATCGAGAATCTGCCCACACAGCCGTGCATCGTGCTGTGCAAGCACCAGTCGGCATGGGAAACACTGGCCCTGCAAAAAATATTTCCGCCGCAGGTGTGGGTGCTGAAGCGCGAATTGTTGTGGATACCGTTTTTTGGCTGGGCACTGGCGTTGACCAGCCCGATCGCGATCAAGCGCAGCGACGGCAAGGGGGCGATAAAGCAATTGCTGACGCAGGGCAAGCAGCGCCTCGCCCAGGGATTCTGCGTGGTGATCTTCCCCGAGGGGACGCGCATTCCCTACGGCCAGCGCGGCAAATACAAGATCGGCGGCGCGCTGCTCGCGGCGAGCAGCGGGGTGCCGGTAATTCCGGTGGCACACAACGCGGGGCGCTTGTGGGGGCGCAACGCGTTCAGCAAACATCCCGGCCTGATCACCATGAGCATCGGTGCGCCTATCGAAACCAAGGGGCTCAAGGCCGACGAAATCAATCAACGCGTCGAGGCATGGATAGAAAATGAAATCCAGAATCTTGCCCACTGATGCCTGGAACCTGTCCTGAAAAAATTGCGTAAATTGATCGCCCCTCCCGCCGTTGAGCAGCGCGCCGCCCTCCTCGCCGGCAAGCACATCACTTACACGCTGAAACGCAGCGGCAAACGGCGCAGCATCGGCCTGCGCATCGACGACCGCGGACTGACGGTCAGCGTGCCGTTGCGCGCCTCGGAGAAATGGCTGCAAAGCGTGTTGCAGGACAAGGCATTCTGGGTGGTGGAAAAACTGGATGGATGGCAGACGTGCAAGCCGCCGGAAATCCGCTGGCAGGATGGCGAGAAGATCGACTACCTGGGCGAACTGCTGGAGTTGCGCGTGGTACAGAGCCTGTTTGCCACCCCTGTCCATCACCGCAACAAGGAATTGTGGGTGTTTGTATCCGGCGACCACGATCGCATAGAACAGGCGGTATCTCTATGGTACAGGAGCCAGGCCGAACAATTCTTTGTTCGGCGCGTTGCACATTTCGCCCCATTGCTGGATGTCGTGCCGCGCGCGGTCAAGTTGACCGAAGCCAAAACCCAGTGGGGCAGCTGCACCGCGCAGGGTTTGGTGCGGCTGAATGTGCAGCTGATCAAACTGCCCGAACGACTGATCGATTATGTGGTGGTGCATGAACTGGCACATCTGCGCGAACTGAATCATTCGGCGTCCTTTTGGCGGGTGGTGGAAAGCGTCTGTCCCGATTATGCGAGCCTGCGTGCCGAGCTCAAGGCCGTCGCGATCAGATGACTTATAATCCGAACCGTTAATTTTCTTCGGGTGCAATCATGCGTTCCAGTTTTTTCCTGGGCATCATCGTAATTTCGGCGCTGCTGCTGGAGGGCTGCGGACACAAAGGTCCGCTGATGCTGCCCTCGCCTCCGGCACGGACTGCGCCGGCACAGCAGATCATCGCGCCGGCGTCCGGCGTGCCCGCTTCCCTGCCGGGCAAGCAGCCATGAACGATTATTTTCACTATCAGAACGATGCACTCCATGTCGAACAGGTCCCGCTGTCCGACATCGCCGCGCGCTTCGGCACGCCCTGCTATGTATATTCACGCGCCGCCCTGACGGACAGCTTTCGCCAATTCACGGATGCGCTGCAAGGACGGGAACATCTGATCTGCTATGCCGTCAAGGCCAATTCCAATCTGGCGATCCTGAATATTTTCGCGCGCCTCGGCGCGGGCTTCGATATCGTGTCCGCCGGCGAGTTGCAGCGTGTGCTGGCGGCGGGCGGCGACGCGCGCAAGGTGGTGTTCTCCGGCGTGGGGAAAACGGTTGCGGAAATGCGCATGGCGCTTGATGCCGGAATTTTGTGCTTTAACATCGAATCCGATGCGGAGCTGGATCGCCTTGACGGCGTGGCGGGGACCATGGGAAAGATCGCGGCGATCAGCCTGCGCGTGAACCCGGATGTGGATGCGAAAACCCATCCTTATATTTCCACCGGGTTGAAGCAGAACAAGTTTGGCGTGGCTTATGGCGATGCGATCGCGCTGTACCGCAAGGCGCGCGGCCTGGCCAACCTGCGGATTGCCGGCATGGACTGCCACATCGGCTCGCAACTCACCGAGACCAGCCCGTTCATCGCCGCAGCGGAAAAGATCTTGGCGCTGGTAGACGCGCTGGCCAAAGAGGGCATCAAGCTGGAACACCTCGATCTGGGCGGGGGCCTGGGTATTCGTTACAACGACGAGACACCGCCGGCAATAGCCGATTATGTGGCAGCGTTATTGGCCGTGTTGAAGGGACGCAGCGAAACGCTGCTGCTTGAACCGGGCCGCGTTCTGGTCGGCAATGGGGGCGTTTTGCTGACCCGCGTCGAATACCTCAAACATGGCGAAGAGAAGAATTTTGCCATCGTGGATGCCGCGATGAACGACCTGATGCGTCCGGCTTTATACGACGCCTACCACAGGATATTGCCGGTTGTGCATGAAACTGGCCCGCAACGGAGTTACGAGGTAGTCGGGCCGATCTGCGAAACGGGCGACTTCCTCGGCCATGGGCGCAACCTCGCGATAGGCCCGGAATCCTTGCTGGCCGTGCTTTCTGCAGGCGCGTACGGGATGAGCATGAGTTCCAACTACAACAGCCGCGCCCGTGCCGCAGAGGTAATCGTTGACGGGACTGTCATCCATCTGGTTCGTAAACGCGAGCACCTGCTGCAATTGTATGCCGGGGAAAAACTGATTTCGTGAGTGTTGCAGTTTTCGCTAATAATTTTACGATATTTGTTGCACGTTTTTTTAAACGTCGATACAGTACCGATGCCGCAAGCGTCTTTCGCCGATACACAGGGCGTTTGGGTGTGCAGTGAGTCGTGGCAATTATTCTAAAATTTTATGGAGAATTAAAATGGCAACATCCAGTGCGAAAAAACCAGCGGCAAAAAAACCAGCGGCAAAAAAGGCTGTAGCTAAAAAACCGGCTGCAAAGAAACCAGCTGCCAAAAAAGTCGTTGCCAAAAAACCGGCTGCAAAGAAACCAGCTGCAAAGAAACCAGCTGCCAAAAAAGTCGTTGCCAAAAAACCGGCTGCAAAGAAACCAGCTGCCAAAAAAGTCGTTGCCAAAAAACCGGCCACCAAGAAACCAGCTGCCAAGAAACCAGCTGCCAAGAAACCAGCTGCCAAAAAAGTCGTTGCCAAAAAAGTCGTTGCCAAAAAACCGGCCGCAAAGAAACCAGCTGCCAAAAAGCCAGCTGGCAAGGGTATTTTGGGCGCTTAGCGCTGCCTCACAAAGGGCGCGGTCGACTGCCCCGCCCTTTTTATCCTGCCAAAGTCTGCTGAGAGATTCCGTGCTTCAGCACGGCGCGTTTCTTTTCCCTGCCGAAGTTTCTTCTTCAAATAATCCCGCATGGTTTCGAATGTACCGCAACAGGGCGATCGCTTCATGACCTGCCTCTATCAAGGACCGTCAAACGACCGAACAGCTGCTCGAAGCCGGATGAACGCGAATATTTTCAAATCAGGCAGATAGTCGCCTATCCCGGGAAAATGAAGAATCCGCCGCTGTCGGTTATGGCGGTGATCAGCACACTGGAGCCGATGGCGGGGTCACGTCCAAGCTTTTGCATGGCGGCCGGGATACCCAAACCGGCGGTCGCGGCGACCCGCAGATTCAGCACCAGCGCATACGTCATCACGGTATCCAATGCTGGGAGCGGATGATCAGACGTGTGGCCGGAGGTGTTCTCGCAGTGGCCGGCCACTGCGAGAACAGAATGCGGTGTACAGGTTCGGTGCCAGGCAGGCCCAACGGTTCGGAACGCTCCTCCTGATCGGAGCAAAGATATGCTCACTTTCACAGCCTGGCAAAATTGAAACCCGGACAAAATGCAGTGAGCTCGCAGTGGCAAAGCGGCAGAAATGTACCTGATAAACCGAACTGGTGACGCTATAATTTGCAAATGCCAACCGATACGACTCGCCATACCGATCCCCGCCAAGCGGTACTCACGCTGCTGGAGAAACGCAGGGTAACCGAGGCGATGGTTCATAAGCAGGATATGCCCCGTCAAGACCTGGTGGAAACGCTGGTGCGCAAGCAGAACCTGGCCAAACTTCAACAGCTGTTGGCGGAAATGACCGCGGCCGGAATTGCCGAACTGCTGGAAGCCGTTTCTCCGGAAGATCAAATTGTTATCTGGGACCAAATCGGGGAGAAGCGCAAGGAACAGGTACTGACCGATGTGTCAGGTTCGGTTCTGCAAACCCTGGGAAGGCGTGCATTCAAGAACGAGCGCTCCCGGATCAAGGCATTCGAGTTGTTTGAAGGCCGCATGCGCGAGATTGCCATCAAAAACCATGATGACCTGACCAGCGCCAAACCGATCTGGGTTGATCTGGTTGATCCCACTTTTGAAGAGCGTACCTGGGTGGGTCACATTTACGGAATCGAATTGCCCGATCCGGACCGGGTGAGCGACCTCGAATCGAGTGCGCGCCACTATGTGGAAGAAAACGGCGAGGTGCATCTTCGCTCGGATTTTCTGCTTGACAGAGAAGACATACCGCGCAACGTGGGCGTGAATTTCATCCTGCATCGGGATATTCTGTTCTCGGTGCGCAAGGAAGAGCTGCCCGTATTCCGGTTGCAGCGCTTGCGCGCCTTTTCTCAACCCAACTATGTTTCGGATTCCCGTGATGTGCTGCTCGACCTGTATGCGGCAGACGAGGAGTATTCGGCCGATGCCCTCGAGGATGTTTACATGGGTCTTGAGAAAGTCGGCAGTTACGTGCTCAGCGAGGGTATGACTGACGAAGAGGCCGCAAAAATGCTGGCGGACATCGCGCATCAAGAAAACCTGAACGGGCTTATCCGCCGCAACGTGCTCGACACACGCCGCGCCGTTTCCTTCCTGATGCGCAGCAGAATCATCGAGCGCCACCAGCTGGATGACGCGCAGCAGATCCTGCGCGACATCGAATCACTCGACGGCCACACTACTTTCCTGTTCGGCAAGATGAATTTCCTGATGGACGCCACTGTCGGGTTCGTCAATATCAACCAGAACAAGGTCATCAAGCGGCTGACGATTCTCAGTGTCGTGTTCATGCCGCTCAATGTGATCGCGGGCGTCGGCGGCATGTCGGAATTCTCGATGATGACACAGGGTATCCCGTGGCCAATCTCCTATGGCGCGCTGACCATCGGCCTGGGGTTCGTGGCCTGGCTAACTTTCGAGTTGTTGCGGCTTGCCGAGAAGCGTGAAAAGCTCCGTCTCGTCAAATAACCCGTTTCGGGCATGGTGGATGCTCAGGGAATTTCCACGTCGTTCATGCGTTCCAGGATGATTTCGGTCTTGCGCATCAGGCCGGGCGCATCGCGATGCCCGTCGTAGTAGCGCGGATTGGGCACCATCGCGGCGAGCTTCGCGGCCTGTTCTGCCGTGAGCTGCGACGCACTCTCGTGATAATAATGGCGTGCGGCCGCCTCTGCGCCGAACACGCCGTTGCCCCATTCGATCACGTTGAGATAGATCTCGAAAATCCGCCGCTTGTCCATCACCGTCTCGAGCATCACGGTGATCACCGTTTCCTGCAGCTTGCGCCACGGGGTGCGCCTGGTGGACAGGAACAGGTTCTTCGCAAGCTGCTGGCTGATGGTAGACCCGCCCGCGACGATCTTGCCTTTCCTGAGATCCTTTTGGTAGGCCTTCTGTATGCCTTCCCAATCGAAACCTTCATGGTCGACGAATTTGGCATCTTCGGCCGCGATCAGCGCGCGCTTCAGATTGTCGGAAATTCTTGCATAGGGCACCCACTTTTGCCGGAGCTCTGCATCGGGGTTCTTGTCCTGCATGATTTCGAGCCGGGTATCCATGAATGCGCTGCTCGACGGGTTGAATTTGATCCACCAGCAGACATGCGCGAACAGCCATACCTGATACAGCAGCAACAGCGAGAAAAGCAGCTTCACAATGCGCCAGAACCAGCGCATCAATGGACTCCGGGATTTTCTCATTGCAATTTTCGCAGCGCCTCGATGACCGGCGCAGTTTTGGGTCGGACGCCGCGCCAGATGAAAAACGACTCGGCGGCCTGCTCGACCAGCATGCCGAGGCCGTCGGCAACCTTTGCCGCCCCGTGCTCGCGCGCGAATCTCAGGAACGGCGTTTCGCGCCCGTACATCATGTCGTAGGCCAGTGCGCCGGGAGCGAAGGTGCTCGGCGCCAGCGGGATATCGCTGCCGGTCAGCCCGGCGGAGGTCGCATTGATCACCGCGTCGAATTGCCTGCCCGCGATATCGTCGAAACTGCCGCTCGAGATGTCGGATTTGGGCGAAGAAAGGCTGGCGGCCAGCACCCTGGCCTTTTCCGCCGTGCGATTGACTATGGTCAGCTTTGCGCCCGCATCTGCCAATGGCAGGGCGACACCGTAAGCGGCCCCGCCTGCGCCGATGAGCAGCACACGCTTGTTTTTCAGAACCATGCCCAGATTGACGCGAATGTCCCGGACCAGTCCGGTGCCGTCGGTGTTGTCGCCGAGGATGGTGTCGCCGTCAAAATTGAACTTGAGCGTGTTGACTGCCTGCGCCGTTTCCGCCAGCGCCGAGAGGCGTGTTGCCAGCTTGAATGCTTCGAACTTGAACGGCACGGTGACATTGCAGCCCTTGTAGCCCTTCTCGCGAAGCGCCATCAACTTTGCTGCAAAGCCATCCAGCGGTGCCTCTATGGCTTCATAGCTGATGTCCTGTCGGGTCTGCCCGGCGAACATGAGGTGGATTTGCGGCGACTTGCTGTGGGATACAGGGTTGCCGATCACGGCGTAACGGTCGGTCATGTGAATGCGCGAGGAATTTGGCCGGAGAATTCAATATGCGCATTGTAAAGAAAATCAGCCGGCTTTTCGCGGATTCAGCAACCATGCCGCAGTAATCCCGGTGACAGCCATCGCCCAAACCACCGCGGCTCCGGTGGGCAAATCGAGCCATGCGGACAGCAGCAGGCCGATCGCATAACCGGCAATGCCGATCGCAAAGGCATAGGGCATGCGCCGGCGGCTGGCGCGCCAGGTGGCCAGCGCCGGAACGATCAGGCTGGCGAACACCAGATACACGCCGACCAGTTGCACCGAGGCGGTGATGGCCAGTGCAAACAGCGCGTAAAACCCCAGGTAATAGGTCTTCAGCTTGCTCCATTGCCACAATGCCAGCAGCGCGGCCGTCAGTAACGCCGTTGCGACCAGCTGATTGGTGCTGACCCAGAGGATCTGCCCGACCAGCAGATCCTTGAGATGCTCGCCTGCGTGCACGTCGCGGCTCATCAGCAGGATCCCGCCGCTGGCTGCAAGCACGAAGGTCAGGCCGATGCATGCTTCCTTGACGTCGGACAGACGCTTCTCGATCCAAGCCAGCAGCCCGGCGCCGCACAGCGCGCTGGCGGCGGCAATCGCCTGCACCAGCAGCGGCTTCCCGGCCAGATCGAGCAGGCCGGCAATGATCACGCCCAGCCCGGCGATTTGCGCGACGGCAAGATCGGCGAAGATCACGCCGCGCTCCAGCACCTTCATTCCGAACGGAATGTGCGTCGCGAGTACCAGCAGGCCCGCAATGAACGCGGGGAGCAGGATGCTCAGTTCGATCTCGTTCATTTGAGTCCCGCAAGCAGGCGTTGAATGGTGTCGTCAAAGTACGTGTACAAGTCGGTCGCCTGCGGCGTGCCGCCCACGGTAAAGGGCAGTTCCACTGCGGGGATATGCGCGCGCTCCGCAATCCATTCCGATGGCCGCTCGTTCTGGTAGGCGGCGCGTATCACCATGCGCGCCGGGTGCTGCTGCAGATCATTCAGCACCTTGCCGAGATAGGCCACGCTGGGTTCCATGCCGGGCTTGGGCTCCAGCTCGGCGACCTCGTTCAGTCCCAGCCAGTTGTTCATGTAGGCGAAGCCCTTGTGATGCACGACGATGGGTATGCCCTTCAATGGCGCGGCCTGCTTTTCCCACTTCACAATCGCGGCGCGCCATTTCTGGTCGAACCCGGCAAGCTGCTGCCGGTAGTACGCGGTGTTGGCCGGATCAATCTGGATCAGCCGCTGGCTGAGCGCAGCCGCGATCGGCAGGAAGTTGCGCGCATCGGTCTGGATATGCGGATTCCCCTCCGGGTGCACGTCGCCTTCGGCGCGATCCAGCCTGGTCGGCACTTCGCGCATCGTGACATATTTTGCAGCTTCAAAATGACCAGTGCTGCCCGGCTGTATCGCGCTGTTGCCCGATTCCTGCAGCACCACCGGCATCCAGCCGATTTCCAGTTCCGCGCCGGTGCACACCACCAGCTGCGCGTTGCGCGCCCTGGCGATCAGGCTGGGGCGCGCCTGCACCTGGTGCGGATCCTGAAGCGGCCCGGTCGCGGTGTAGATGTCGGCCTTGTCGCCTGCAAGCTGTTGGGTCAGCGCCGCCCATTCCGGTTCGCAGGCGAACACATTGAGCGCGGCGGATGCGGGGGCGGAGACGGCAGCAAGTACTATCAACCCCAACGTGCAAATCAGTTTATTCATGTCATTACTCCAATAAAATTTATCCGTCATGCGATCGAACAATCAATACTGGTGGGCGCCGTGCGCGCCCAGGGCCATGATGTATTGCACGAACAGCTGGTTGTCGGCCAGCCCTTGGCGCGAATTGTCGCGGGCCAGCTGCAGGCGTATGCGCGAGAATTCGCTGGGGTTATAATCCGCCATCCAGGTGAGCCGCGCGGGATTGAACGCGTAATTGCCGGTGATGTTGGGCGGGATGCCCGCACCCGTGTCGGCAACACCCGGATCAAGCCGGTCATAGCGCAACCCGGTGCGCCACTCGGGCATGAACTGGTAAACGCCTTGCAGGTACCAGCCGCTTTGCGTGACGGCATAACTGCCGGTATTCGCGAGGCTGTCGCTCAACAGGCCATTTTCCCTGCGCTGGAAATATTCGCCTTGCACCTTGAGATAGCGCTCGCGGATATTGCCGTTGGGGGAGTATTTCCAGACGAAATCCAGCCCGGCGGTCCGGCTGTCCCCGGTAAAACTGTTGGTCAGGCCGGTAATCGGCATGCCTGACGCATCCACCGCATCGCTGCTCTCGTCGACACGCCTGGATTCCTGGAGCGAAACGCCCGCGCGCCAGCTGTTTTCGATGCTGATATCGTCGCCGATATGCGCGAAAAGCACCCTTGACCCGGCGCCATTCTTGTTCTGGTCGGTTCCAGTAACGCCGAGACCGCGGCCCAGTTCGCCGCCGATCTCGACGAACATGTCGGTCGGCGCCAGCCACTTCAGTTGCACGCCGTCGTCGCCGTACTGGTTGTCCCACATCACGCGATAAACCAGCGGCTGGTCGACGAAATCCCAGACGTGAGAATGCTGTTCGTTGAGATAGCCCAGGCCCGAGAAGAACCGCCCGAATTTGAGATTGAAACCGTTGCCCAGCGCGCTGGTTTGCACGAAGCCGTTCTCGACGCTGATGCCGCCCTCCGCCGCCAGCGCGAATGTGCCGACGCCGCGGAACAGCGGATCGATGTCGGCGGCTATGCCCAGTTCGGATTCCTGCAGCGAAAATCCGCGCGCATAACCGGTGTTGTTCGGGCTCATCGCAAAGCCGGTTATCGGGATGGCCGGGTCCTGCTGCAGCTGTTCATAGGTGCCGGACAGGATCAGCGAGATGGCGGGGTTGAAACTGTTCGCGCTGCTCGGGGGCGCGCTGCCGCGAGCCGGCGGCTGTACGGCGGCATCTTCGTCCTGCTGCAGACGCTGCTCCAGCCGGGCATTGCTCTGCTGCAATTGCCGGATCTGCTCGCCCAGGGATTGCAGATCGGCATCGCTCGCGGCAAGCGCGCCGGGCGGATTGCACAGCAGCACGGCAACAGCCGTGCACCAGAATATATTTGTTGACATGGCAGCTCCTGATAATGCACGACAAAAACCCGGCGGGTTGGCGTCAGTGCGATTGAATAGTCTCAAGCGGATCAAGGCGGGGCGCACACTTTAACCAAGAAACCCCTACCGGACAAGAAGCTATTCACTTTCCATCCGGTCCGACGAAGTAAATGTCCAGGTGCGCGTGATTTCAAGAATATCGGTATCCTTGGTGATGCTCGGCGGCAGCGGCGAATAGGGTGCGGCAAGCCTGACGATACGCATTGCCGCCGCATCCAGTATCGGCTGGCCCGAGGCTTTGTTCACCGCTATGCTTTCCACGCTGCCATCCTTGTTTATTGAAACGGTGAGCACCAATTTTCCGAAGATATGCTGGCTGCGCGCCTGTTCCGGATAATTCAGGTTGCCGATGCGTTCCACCTTGATGCGCCAGTCTTCGATGTACTGGGCGAAGCGGTATTCCCTGGTGCGCGCGCCTATCGATGTGCGGCGCGGCATCTTCTGGTAGGCGTCCCAGTTCTTGTCGATCTGCGCTTCGAGCCGCGCCATTTCCAGCGATTTTTGCACCAGCTCTTCACCGTTGGCGGATGTGTCGCTTTTCTGTTTCTTGAGCGCCTCCTGTGCTGCCGTGTAATCGCTCTTCATCCTGGTCAGCATCCGCTTCGTTTTCGCTTCGAGTTCAGCGACGTGTCTGGCTTCCTGCTCGGGAGAGAATCTGGAATCGTCGCGTATCGCGGGCAGCGGACTTTTGGCGCGCCGGTCTTCCGGGGTATTGCCGCCGTTATCCAGGTTGTACTGTGCCAGCGCATCGGCCTGGACGGGCTTTGATTGCGATTTGGTGTTGACCAGCACCACTTGCAGCGGCTGGAAATAATTGGCCGCTTTGCGCGGATCGGGCATCACCAGCACGAGACCGAACAACAGGAATGCATGCAGCAGGATCGAAAAGAGCATCGAGAACGACAATCTTGTTCTCAAAAGAGGCAAGGTTGCCTGCGACCCCGTTTTTTGCCTGGTATTCAAACAGCATCCTCTATCTTAGCGATAAAGCGCGTTTGCAGAGTCAGATCAAGCAGATCAATCTCAACTATTGCCAGCCGTACCCGTGTGTTGGCCGGCAATTCCGGCAGCGACGGGACCTTGAAGACCAGCGGAATGTTGTCCAGTTTCACCAGGTTTTCGCGCAGCACAGTGCCTTCAACTTCCGCGGCCTGTTCCTGCTGCAACCAGCGCAGACACCAGTAGCGCTCCATGCTGCGCTGGAATTCGCCGTAGATGCCATACATGGTATCGAAATCGCGCATGATGATGTACAGCGCTGGATCGTTCTTCGGATAAGCCGGTTCCTCGCCGCGCAGCATCGCGATGATCTGCCGCTGGTTCACCATATCCACATAGCGGCGCAACGGCGAACTCGACCACATGTATTGCGCGACACCCAGAGCCTGATGCGGCGCAGCGACCGTGCTCATCTTCACCTTGCCGTTTTGCTGGGTGCGATAGATGCCGACGAATCCATGTTCGGCAAGATGTTTTCCCCATTCGCTGTTGACCAGGATCATCAGTTCGGCAACCACCTTGTCGATCGGCGAACCGCGCCGCCGCTGCGTGATGCTGACCCGGCTGTTTTCATTGACTGCGCCGTTGTCGCCGGCAGGATCATTTTCGATATGGAAGTTGTAATCCAGCTGCTGCGTGCTGTTGTCGGACGGCTTGCCGCGCGCAGCCTCCAGCTTTTGCACCAGATTCCACAGCAGGGCCAGTTCGCCCGCGTAGGGGTAATCGAGTTTGCCTGCTGCCAGCGTCTGCTCGTTGAACAGCGGCTCCAGCGTGTCATGGCGCAGATTCGCCGCGATATGGATGCGCTCGATGCGGCTCTCGTGGCCCTGTATCGCCAGGGTCTCGCCGTCGATTTCGTTGTACATCGACAGCGCCGGGCAAACGCGATCCGCACACAGCGTGAACGCGTCCACCACGCTGTCCGGCAGCATCGTGATCTTGGCTCCCGGCATGTACACGGTGGAGAGGCGCTGAGCGGCGATCCGGTCTCCGCCGGAATCACGCGGGATACCCAGTGCAGGGGCGGCGATATGCACGCCGATCCGCCAGTTGCCGTTGGGCAGTTTTTCCACGGAAATCGCATCGTCGATCTCGGTGGTGGACGCATCGTCGATGCTGAATGCCTGCACGCCGGCCAGCGGCAATTCTTCCCACTCGCTCAATTCGACAGGCGGGAAGCCGGTGCCCCTCGGGAAATGCTCGAACAGGAAACGCTGCAAATGGTAATCGTGCGTGGACGGCAGCGCGCCGCAGCGATGCAGCAGGTGCGCGGCGGACAGATGCGTCGCGGCACAGGCGGCTTCCAGCGCTTTTACTTCCAGGGTATTGCGATCGGGTTTATAGAGCAGATGCGCAAGGTGTTCGGTGAACTCGGCGGGCAATTCGAAACGCGTGAGCTGCTCGGTATAGCGCGCCTGCAACGCCAGCTGCTGGCGTTTCTTCTCGGCCCCGGCCAGCGCCGCCTTCAGCACATCGGGCGGCGCGGCGCGATAGCGGCCCTTGCCCTTTTTGTGGAAATAGATAGGCGCGCAGTGCAAGCGCATCAGCACTGCGGCGGCTTCCAGTGCGTTCGGTGTGTGGCCGAAATACTCGGCGGCGATCTGCTCGGCACCGAATTCATCCGGCGGGCAGCATTCCCACAAAAAATCCACTTCGATGGTTTCCGACAGCGCTTCTGCCTGCGCCATGAATTCGGCCAGCGCGGGCTGGCTAAAACGCAGCATCACATTAGCGGCCTTGATCTTGCTGCGCTTGCCGGACAGGGTTTCGATCTGTAGCGATGTCGTGTTGTCGGCCATGATGCTACCGACCTTGAAACTGCCGTCTTCTTCGTAAAGGATATTCATTGGGGGTGAGGCGAAAATAGTGGCGCAATTATACCTTGTCGGCGGCCCAGGACTTCACCCCGGGTAACAACCTCGCGGGAAGCCGTCTATTCCACCAAAGTGCGGCCTTATGTCCGGCTAATGCCAACAAAACGCACCAACGTTATCTCTGGCCAGTTTCCGAATCGAACCTGCGCCTTCGAATGGGTTAAACTTGCGTGACTATCAGCAATGAGCCCGAAAAAAAATGGAAGAGCCCTACATTACCGCAACCCGTCTAAGGCTGAGGGCATGGCTGACTCTAGGCTATACGCTATTCATCATCTATGGGAGCCTGTCGCCATTTACCCCTTGGCGCGAACCGGGCTTTAATTTTCTGGATGTGCTCAGCACGCCTTTGCAATTTACCTATACCGCATTCGATGCAGTCATCAATCTGCTGTCCTACTTGCCATTCGGATTGCTGGTCGGCCTGACGGCACGCGCGCGTTCGGGGGCGCTGGCGAGCGTACTGATCAGCTTGTGTGCGGGTATGCTGCTTTCAGCGAGCATGGAGTACCTGCAAATGTACCTGCCCATGCGCGTCAGCTCCAATATGGACATACTGACCAACAGCACTGGAACGCTGCTCGGCGCAATCATCGCAGTGAGCATCACTTCCTGGACCTGGTTCTTTTCACGGATTACGCGCTGGCGCAACGAGCTGTTCCGCCA
This sequence comes from uncultured beta proteobacterium, assembly GCA_963757485.1. GTDB lineage: Bacteria > Pseudomonadota > Gammaproteobacteria > Burkholderiales > Gallionellaceae > Gallionella. The sequence continues at coordinate 1,151 of CAVWTZ010000091.1, read as the reverse complement.
AGGCAAAGAGATGGATTTTGGCCTGGCATTGCTTGCGCTCTGGATGTTCGGCCAGATCAACCCGTCCCTGCCGTTGCTCGGCAATGTGTTTATCAGCGGGACCGCCAGCCAGCCTTTTGTGCCGCCGCATCCCGCGCCGTTTAACGGCCTGGAAAGCAGCGTGGTCACGCTGAATCTGCTGATGCTGGGCACGCTGATGCTGACCCTGCTGCGGGTGCCGCGCCACATCGTCACCGCCCTGCTGGTGGTATTGAGCACGGTGGTGCTGGCAAAATTCATCGGCGCCATGCTGCTGCTGAAATCCTGGGCGCTGCTGCTATGGATAAACAGCGAGGCGGTGTTTGGCATGATGCTGGGGATACTGTTGCTGTTCTCGGCGCTGTGGCTGCCGCGCCGCGCCCTAATCGGTTTCGGCGCAGCGGCGGCATTGTGCGACTTTGCGATGGTCAATTTTGTGTTCAACGACAACTCGCCTTCAGCCGCAATGTCGATCTACCACTGGCATTACGGTCACTTGCTCAACTACAACGGGCTGGCGCAGACCATCACACTGGTTTTCCCGCTGCTGCTGCTGTTCCACCTGTGGCGCGCCAGAAAAGTATAATTCCGCAAAGTGTAATCCCGCATCAACATACACCCGGTACCCGCCATGAGTTATTTCGACAAGCATGTTTTTTTCTGCACCAATCAGCGCGAGCCCGGCGAAGCCTGCTGCAACAACCACGGCGCGCAGAAAGCCCGCGATTACGTGAAGAAAAGGGTAAAAGAACTCGGCATCTCCAGCAGCCTAAATAAAATCCGCATCAACTCGGCCGGATGCATGGATCGCTGCGAAGAAGGCCCCGTGATCGTGGTTTATCCCGAGGGCACCTGGTATACCTATGTCGATGAAAACGATCTCGACGAGATCATCGAGGAGCACCTGAAGAACGGGCGCGTGGTTGAGCGGCTGAGGATTTAGGCATTGGGAACTTCATGCAAAGGGCGGAATTGAGTACTAACCCTATGGTTGAATTCCCAGCCAATTGCCGCCGTTTGCGAGTGGCGGCTTTCCAGCAATCAATATCGGAACATGAAGTTCCGCAAGGTGCCATTTGCAGTCGTTCAAGGGGTATGCAAGTATGTGGGCGATAAGGTCGGCAACCGGCCGA